>NZ_JAUBTL010000004.1:0-199238 GCF_036702475.1 Microcoleus sp. D2_18a_B4 | reverse complement strand
GCCTTTCTCAGAAAGATGAGGTACTCATGGGCATAGGGCATAGGGCATAGGGCATAGGGCATAGGGCATACCTCACTTTTTTGAGAACCGCTATAGATATATTTCTCCTACTTTTCCTACTTTTGCGATTAATTGGGTTTGAGGGGAAGGGGGTGCGATCTGAAGAGCAGCAGCGCTTAGTTATTATTTTTTTATGAATTTATAAGGGCGATCGCCCCAACAGAGGTGAAACGGCTGCTGATGCGAGTATCTGTAATTCGTCATCACGCCTCTTGGAACCAAACTGTAGCTTTAGTTGGGGAATTAATTAACCAATTTAGTATATTGACAAAAGTTGCTACTTGTGAAAATTGCGCCTCACAGCGATATAACTTTACACAAACATACCAACTTTATCTATTTATTGTTGAGCTAAACAACAGAATAATAGAGGCAAACCTAGATGACTCGAACAGGCTGATTACTAACCCTTTTTTGCTATCAATTATGCTTCTTACAAAAAACAACATCACTCACATTAATACCGTCACCCACGAAGGCAAAGTGCTGATCGTAGCCACGGTAGCCGAACCCCAAAAACCGGTGAAACTCTTCTACACCATGAAGCAGGACGGTTTTGAAGACACTGCCTTGCAAAATCCGGGTGGCATCGGCTGGGAGACATTCACAGAAGTCCCACTGCCTAAAGACAGCAACGGCGACCCGTCGGTTGCAGCCAAGGAACTGGCCGAACTGACCGACAAGGATGGGAATCTCCTGCTGCGATCGGTCTACGACAGCACCAATCTCACTGCCAATGCGCCAGTGCAATTAATTTCTCATGACGGCTATATCTATATATTCCGCCAATCCACCACGAACACCCTGCTGGCCGATCGCTTCGTGCTAGACGGCATGACCAACACCTTGAACCCCAAGCTAGAAGTGCGCTACAAGCGCAGTCGCCAGCGCTACAAGCCGATCCAGGATGTGAAGATTAACGGCGACGGGCAGATAGAGTCGGTAGACTCGCCAGATTTTCGTGACATGGAGAACCAGCCTTTTCACGAACCTAGCACCGAGATTTGCCCGAACTTGTTCAACAAATTGGAGAATGGCAATTTTGGCGTGGCAGTCACCGCCACCAATGAGGCAGACCGCTACCGCTGGCATATCTTCGCTTACAACACAGATAGCCAAAAAATCGACCTGCTCACCATGCGCGCCGACGAGGAGTCGATGTTCACGGTGCAGGATTATTGGTTCCGTCGCATTGATGCCGACACAGAAGCAGTCAGCTACAACAGCATCCCTGGACTGATCCGCCGCCAACTGAACTTGCAGAACGAAGCTGGCCAGGCACTGCCAGTCAGCAACGGTCTGGCTGTTGTCAAGTACGATGTCCAGATCGAACAGGAAACCAAGACGGGGCCGCAATTGATGCGCGATTCCAGCAAGCTCATGCTCGCCGTTCCTACCACCCAAGGCGTTGCTGCGTTGAGCTTTGCCATTGCCGCTGACGGCACCCTAGCGCAGATTGTCCAGCAGCGGAGTACCAAGACGCTACGCAGCAAAGAGCGCGAGATGCTGTTGCCGATCGACCTGCTCGATAATATCCGCACAGTTGGCGACGCGGCCCCAGCCCCGAAGGGAACGATTTTGGGTATGAACCGTTCTGACGACGACCTCACCCGCGATCGGGTGCGCGTGCAAGCCAGCAATAACGACCTTGAGGCAGTACACAAACTGAACCTCGGCGATATGGTCAAACTGTCCGACACTACCAGCTACAACGGACTCTACCAAGTCGGTAGTGTGGAAAACGGGAGCTTTACGATTAATGCCCCGTTCAAATTCGACGAGGTAGGCCGATGGGAGGTCATGGAGGAAGAGGACACCGGGCTGGTGTTCGATGGCATAGTAACCCGCTATGAAAAAGCAGACAGCGGCAAGCTGAAAGTTCACGCCCAAAACCACAAGCTGGAGAGTGGCGATTGGGTCCAGATCGTCGATACCCCCGACCTGGGTGGCGAATATCCGATCTTGCAGCACGATGACAACAGTTTCACCGTGCAGCGGATGTGGGTCAACGGCGAGGCGGTCAACCTGAAGCTCGAATCGCGCAAACGTCGAGGATTGGTGTTTGACGGAAAGAAGGATTGGATTCAGATTCCGCTGGACGAACCGCTGAAACTGGGAGTCAATTTTACGTTGGAAGCCTGGGTTAAGTTGAACGGTGCTGAGAACCAAACAATTTTGGCCACTGAGCTTGAACCTTCGGCACCCAAGACCGTCAGCAGGGGATGGCGGGCGACCCTGGGCGTACATGAAGGCAAATTCAGCTTTGCTTATGTGCCGGTTAACTTGCAGGGCAAGACGGAGAGGCGGCTGAACTCTAACAGGGTGGCGGAGCTTAACAAGTGGGTTCATGTGGCTTGCACTTTCGACGGCAGGCTTCTGAGTTTGCTAGAGAACGGCAATGTCACCGCCACGCTGACTTTCGATAATCTGTCGGACACCGAGCATAGCGCGTTGGTTCAGAGCTTTAGAGACGAGGTGAACTACCTGATATGGTTGAAGTCACAACATCCTTCCGATTCTGAAGCTGTCACAATAATTTCGCGTGCCGGGAAGGCGTTAAGTAGTGCCGGAGCGGGTAATACGGTAGCCTTAGTTCCCTTAAATCAACAGCCGGAACAAACATGGCGCATTGAATTGTACGATAAACAGGGTATAAACTATTATTGTGTTATTCGTCATATCGCCACTCAACTAGTCTTAGAACCAGACGGGAAGCTAAGAGAACGACAACAGCCACCTAAAAGTTTTTTTAGTCAGACATGGTCGATTGGCCACAATTATAGGGGCGGCTATTTAATACAAGATGGTTACGACTTTCTGAAAGAAACCGATAACGGAATCGCCTTGAGTAGAGACATAACAGACGGTTCGCTTTGGAGCTTTTTCCAGGTTGGCGAGGAAGTAAAAAAATTGGAACGCGCTCAGACGGCCTTAAATGCCGCCCTCGCTACGATACCGCGCATCCCCCTGAGCAACGCTCGTACACTCACCTTAGCTGGGCAGTCCTCAATCGGCGTGGCGACAACCTCAGCCCCCACCTCTGTCCAACTCCTGAAAGGTCAAATTGCCGATGTGCGCGTCTGGACAAGTGCGCGCAAGGCCAAGGACATCGAAAACAATATGCACTTGCAACTGACCGGGCGGGAAACGGATCTCGAAGGCTATTGGCGCTTAGGCGGGGTAGCGACAGATGATGAGGGTGTGCAGCACGTCTACGATTTTGGCGTGAATGCTAACCACGGCGTAGCGCACGGCGCACCCTATGGCGGTGGCATCACCCTAGAACGCAAATTGGGCGACGGGACGACCCTAGCAACGAGATACAGCAATGACGAGCTTTTTGCGGTTAGTGAGGGCGCGACTTATGTCGAAACTTTTGAGTTCCGCACCGACCCAGCAGTTAATGACCCCAAAAACGTCGTCAACAGCTCAAACGGTCACATCTTCAAGCCTGCATTGTGGGGTCGCCTGAGCCGCACCGCCGAGGATAAGCAGGAATTTAACCCCTTGTCCGGTGAAAACTACCAATTTGAATCCGCCGGAGAAGCAGGTTGGCATCGCGCCACTTGCCGCTTTATAGTGCCGCAGGGGGTGCGGCTGGTGCGCTGTTTTGAAGTTAGCAATGTGCAGGGCAACTGGAAAACCCTGGAAATCCGCCGCCATTCTGTGAAGCTGGTGTCGGACACAGTTACGCGCAGCGATGCTGACGAAACTGCCAAACTCAAGTCGCTGGCTGGTGTCACAGGGCAGAACGATCCTGTATCCAAGTTGCCTGAATTGGAGGCCAAAGAAAAAGAGGAAGCCCCGCTTATCACCCGCAAGAAGGAGTTAGATGCTGCGATCGCAGCACTGGCAGACATTCCAGGACTGCGATCGCAGCGCGACGCTCAAAAAACAAAGGTGGACGATTTATCGGCTCAGGTAAATACCTTGGAAAATACGTATAACACTGAGTTGAACAATCCTCTTAACTACTGGTGCAAAATCGTAGCCAAACACAGCGAGAAATGCCTCGATATTGTTGGAAATATTTTTGAAGTTGCGAGCCCAGGTGTAAGTGACCAAATTTCGATTTTGAGCGTAGTTACCGCAGCTTTATTGACTCCTCAATACAATCCCACGTTATTTAAGGAAGACAGAATAGCTATCGTTCAATACAAAAGGCGAGATACAGACAGCCAAAAGTGGTTATTTGAACCTATTGAAAACGGCTACTACCGAATCAAGTCCAAACACAGCCAAAAATACCTTGATGTTTCTAGGTCTTCGCAGGAGGACTTCGCGATCGTTTGGCAACACTCTTTAGCAAACGTAGACCATCAAAAGTGGTTATTAGAAAGTAGTGAAAACAATACCTACAAAATCAAGGCAAAACACAGTGGAAAATGCCTTGATGTTTATTACCAGTCGCAAAACAACTTCGCCTCGATCATTCAACATAATTGGCTGGGTTCAGACAACCAGAAGTGGAAAATTGAAAAGGTAGGCGAAGAGAAGACCAATTCCAAGATCGACGATGCCTATAAGCTCTGGCAGGCAAAGCGGGATACATACAACGCTGAAAATGCCACACTCACAAATCTGAATAAAAGATTGGAGGATACGAGTCAGGGTGAAACTCAATTAAAAATAAAATTGAAAACTGTCACGGATCAGCTTGACAGTGTGCAAAAACAAATCAGCACACTGACCATCACCTATCTCAATCTGGTATCCAAAGCCAACAGTACAGCACAGAGCATGACTGACCTACATAACCAGGCAGATCCGCGTGGTCTGAAGGTACAGGGTGCATTGCTGCCTTTCGCCCAAGCCGCGACCCGCTTGCACGCGCTGGAAAGCTGCACCGGCCGCGTCACCCTCAGTTACCAGGACAGTGCCGGCAATCTGCGCCAGACCCATTATGACAGCGCCTACGGTGCTGACGGCCAGGGCGAGCAGTGGCTGCCCGAGGGCTATCGCGTCGCCTTGAAGCTGGAGGAAACCAAAACGGCACCGATCCTGCCCCAGGCGATATTCAGCTCGCTCAGCAACCAAATCACGATCGAGTTTTGGGCTAAGGGTGGCCATGGTCTGCCCAAGGATGTCACCTTCCTAGGCGCGCACAATACCGCTAATGCTACCTGTTTGCGTATTCAACTGCCCAACGAAAAGGGAGAGGTAGTTTGGGAGGTAGGCTCCCCCTCTGGCGACACAACCATCGACCGTTTAGAAGTGCTAACGGAAGTCCGTTTCTACCGGGAAAATTGGACGCACTGGGCTTTTGTCAAAAACTGCGACAAGGGCGAGATGTCCATCTATCGCAACGGCAAGCTCTTCCACAAGAACGACCCGAAAGCCAAACAAAACCCGGTTGTGTTCAAACAGCCCATCGTCGGCGTGACGGAGGCGAGACTTGGTGGTTTCCCTGGTTTTACCAACGTCAACTGGTCTGGCCAAATCGCGGAACTACGCATCTGGAATGTGGCGCTAGGCGAACGCGAGTTGGAGACCAACAGCTTGCTGACTCTCAGCGGCAATGAGCCGGGGCTGGTCGCCTATTACCCGATGAATGAGGCTAAAGGCAATGAGATCCGGGATCTCACTGGGACGGCTGCCCATAAACTGACCATCGCCGATGCCGTCTGGACGCCCTGCACTGCCCCGATTGGACGTTTGTCGTCAGCGATCGAACTCCTTAATACCCCGACGAAGTTCGACGGCACCAGCACCTTCGTGCAACTGCCAGCCCTCGATTTAGATTTCTCACAGGGATTGACGATTGAAGCACGGGTGCGTTTTGAGGAACTCAAAAATAATTGTTCCATTGTTGATTTGGGCTGTGGGAACAATAACCACAATATTCTGTTGAAACAACTTGACACACGGAAACTCAGTTTAACAGTGTTCGTCGGCACGACATGGCAGGAGGTTGGGACAGATGCCGATGCTCTGAGCGCAAATGAATGGTTGCATGTGGCTGCCACGATTGAACCGAATGGGACAATCAAGCTGTATGTGAACGGCGAAAAGAAAAAGGAGATGAATAAGCAACCGCCACAGAAAATGCTACGCACCAGTAACTTTATCGGCAAGAACAATTGGCCGAATGATCCACTCTTTAAAGGCGAGATGGATTATGTGCGCGTGTGGCAAAAAGCGCTTACCCAGCAGGAGATCCGAGACTGTTTCCAGGGTCGGCAAATCACGACAAGCATTGACAGCCTGATCGGTACCGAATATAGCCGGGTGGTTGTCGATCCCCAGCGCCGCAAAACAGCGATGATGATGCGCTGCCTAGCCTTGGTCGAACCGGGTGGCGTGCGCCTGTTTGACGAACAGCGCATTGAAGAACTGGAGATGAAATGGATCGGCAACGCCCAGATCGATCCCACGCTGATCGGCTACATCGAAGGCGCGCCGCCGTTGCCCAGCGAAAATCTGACCGAGAATGACAATTACAACGGTGCGACCTCGGTAGAACTGATGCAGTCGAGTGATGTGTCTTATAGCTGGACACGCGAGCAGGATGCAAGCCTGGGGTCAGAAGGCGAGGCGATGCTAGGTTTCAGGTCACAAACCTCTGCTGGAGTGTTTATAGAGACCTCAATGGAAGATACAGCTATAGGCGCTGGCGTAAAAATGAATTATGCCTATCACTGGCAAAACGCCAGCAACGTCGGGGCTGGCCAAAGCCTGTCGCAAAGCGACAAACTCGAATTGCGCGGCAACCATGAACAGGATGCTTACTTCCCCCATTTGGGCAAGCGCTTCGTCCCCAAAAATGTCGGCTATGCCCTCGTCACTAGCGGACTGGCGGATGTATTTGTCAGCAAACTGCGGAAAAGTGGGCGCATGGTTGGCTATCAGGTGCTGCCAGTGGAAGGCGTGCCGATCGATGTCAACACGATCACATTTATGATTAATCCGGCTTACACCATGTCCGGCAGCTTGGACGGCATGACCGGCACTCACGCCACCAGTAAGCGTGTCTTCGGGCAGGTGCCGGAGATGCGCGCCCAGTACGGCTCGCTTTATCCCGCCAGCTATTTCCGCTTGCAAGAAGCCTATGACCTGAAGACGCGGATCGACAACCAGGATCGACAGCACCAAGCTTATTTCAACCAGTTCAACGCTGGGCTAGTTGACGAAAAATCGCTTAACGATCAAGTGGGCGATTCGAGTCTGGATGGAGCAACCGTCGGCTTGAGCCAAAGCACCATTGCCAGCAGTAGCGAGGAGGTCGAGGTTCTCCAAGAGAAAATCAAAACCAAAAAGGCGGAGATTGCAAGCATAAAGGCGGAGATTAAACCTGAGAAGGCGGAGATTAAAAGCAAAAAGGCAGATATTAGAACCAAAAAGGCGAAGATTAAAGCTGAAAATGATACGGCTAAGAAGACAGAACTCGAGGGCGAAGTGAAGGAGCTCGAGGACAGAGTGAAGGATATCGATGACGAAGTGAAGGATATCGATGACGAAGTGAAGGATCTCGAGGACGAAGTGAAGGAGCTTGAGGCGGAAAAACAGGAACTATTGGAAGAGGAACAAGGAGAGCGCCAGAAGGAAACCGAGCAACGCCAAAAAGACATTGAGGCTGTGCATTCCGACCTATCGGCGCGGGAACATGCGTCCACCAGCTTTGCGGCTTGGCAGCGCACAATGGAGAGCTTGCAAATCCGCGCCGGCAAGCGCAATATCGTCAACACCTACATCTGGGATGCTGACGGTGGCTTCCATGCCGAAGAACAGCAGTTCGCCAGCACAGTCGAGCATAGCATCGGTGGTTCCTTCGACTTGAGCACTGCGCTGGGCGCAAGGGCAGAGGTTGCCATCAGCAAGGTCATGGTAGGGTCGAGTGTCTATGCTACGACCAAACTGACCCAGACCATGAGCAAGAAAGAAGCCGGCAGCAAGGGTATGGAGTTGCGCGTGAATCTCGACGGGGTAGAGAGCCGTGGCATCACCGACCACCGCGACTATCCTATCCTGCCCGGCGAAAAGGTCGATCGTTACCGCTTTATGAGCTTCTTCCTGGAAAAGAATGTTGACCACTGGCACGACTTCTTCAACCAGGTGGTCGATCCCGAATGGCTCGCCAGCAACGACGAAGAGGCGCGTGCGCTGCGCCAGACGCAAAACGCCCTGCCAAACCAGGTCTGGCGTGTGCTACACCGTGTCACCTATGTCGAAAGACCGGCTCTGATGGGCTTTGGCCGCCAGCAGCCCCCGCGCGTCGAAGTTGCTGACGAAATGCAGAAACTGCGTAGCCAGGTCAGCGAACTTACTACGAAACTGGAGGGCATCGACAGTAAGCTGAACCGACTGCTTGAAGGAAAATAAACCAGCCATCGGGCAAAAAGCAAGGCGTGGCGGGGTTAATACCCCGCCACGACCTTACCCAGGTTTTATAAGCTCTAAGTCTTACCCAGTAAGGCTTATTAGCTGATTTTATCTACTAACTACTGAAAATTCAGGAAAATAAAGCAATGTGTACTAGAGTTGTTTATCTTGGGCCAGAAGACACCATCATCACTGCACGCAGCATGGACTGGAAGGTTGACATGAAGACAAACCTCTGGGCATTTCCACGAGGCATCAAGCGTGATGGCGCGGCTGGACCTAACTCCATTGAATGGACTTCCAAGTATGGCAGTGTCGTGACGACTTGCTTCGATAATGGTTCTGCTGACGGCATGAACGAGGCAGGACTGGTCGCCAATATGCTCTATCTTGCTGAGACCGAGTATCCGACCCCCATCGAAAACGACCCGCGCCAAGCCCTAGCCCTTTCAGCTTGGGCGCAATACGTCTTGGACAACTACGCCACCGTTGACGAGGCAGTTAAGGAATTAAGAAACGAACCGTTCTACATCGTGCCAAGCGATGCACCCGATGCTACGAACGCGAAAGGAACTATCCACCTATCGATTTCTGACCCTACAGGTGACTCCGCCATCTTCCAGTACATCGAGGGCAAGTTGAACATTCACCACGATCGGAAGTATCAGGTAATGACCAACTCACCGACTTACGACCAGCAACTTGCGCTGAATCGTTATTGGGAGGAGATTGGGGGAACCACAATGCTACCTGGCACCAATCGAGCAGCGGATCGATTTGTTCGAGCTTCGTTCTACATCAAAGCGATTCCGCAAAAGTCTGAGATCAATGAAGCGATCGCCGGTGTCTTTTCGGTCATTCGTAATGTGTCAGTACCTTTGGGCATAAGTACACTAGACCAACCCAATATCTCTTCCACTCTTTGGCGCGTCGTAGCGGATCACAAAAACAAGCGTTATTACTATGAATCTACCCGCTATCCGAATGTATTCTGGGTCAACTTATCAGATATGAATTTCACAGCAGGAGAACCGACGAAAAAGCTGACGCTGACGGATAATACCGTTTTTGCTGGCAATGTGGCCGAGAAGTTTGTAGTCACCGAGCCGTTTTCGTTTGTTCCAAAAGTCCAGAGAGATTCCTGAAGCCATAATCAGGAGAGCGATTCCTTACGGGATAGCGAGAGCTTCACGAATTTTCGATGAAGCTAAAGAGCAATCCCGTATGAATTGGGTTTGAGGGTGAGAAGGTGCGATCTTAACAGCAGCAGCGCGAGGCTAAGGCATATTTCTGTAGCGGTATATTCCCCGTGTCACTTTATCCTGGGAAGCAAAGCTAGATTTTTTCCTCATAGGATTTATTAACCATATGGATGTAGTCAAGCGTCGTATCGGTCTTGAGCAAGAGTTTTTTCTGGTAGATGAGGCTGGTTATTTGAGCGATCGCGCTGATGAGTTTTTGCACGGTTGTCACTTAATGGCGCAAGCGCAAGGCTTAAACCCCAATTACTTTGTGGCGGAGTTCGTCAAAAGTATAGTGGAGATTAACACACCACCTGCCTACACGGGTACAGAACTAGCCAGAAAATACCTCAACAATCTCAAATTGGCGCTGGCTGTGGCGCGACAGATGAATTTACGCCTTTATCCTCTGTCTAGCTATCCCTTGCATATTAGGCCAGTGATGCGCGATCGCCCCAATTACCATATCCAAGCCCGGACTGTCGGCTATGATAAATTTTTGCACGCCGGAAAATGTACGGGTACACATCTGCATTTGGAAGTCCCGCCTGGAGTCATTGACCCTCGTGTTGGAGTCTCTTACAATTCCACATCAGCAGAGCGAGAAGAGCTACTAAATATCTACAATTTAGCTACTGCTTGCGACTCAGCACTTATTTCTTTGACACGGGCTTGCCCCTTTTATGAAGGACAAGCGATCGGACTCGCGGCCCACACAATTCGTTATCGAGGTAGTGAAACCTTTGGTTGGGAAGGAGTTTACACTAATTTACAGTCTGTGGGCGGACTCATGCCTTATGCCGAGACTGTGGAGGATTTAGTTGAACAGCAATTTGCTCGTTACTATGCTTGGTTGCAAGCAATGGAAAAAGCTGGAATTGAACCTCACCTGTTCAAAGAAGCCGGAGGCAGTTTACTCAAGTCAGCGTGGAATCCCATTCGACTCAACAATCACGGCACAGTAGAAGTAAGATCTATAGATAGTAACTATCCCAGCGTAATTTTAGCTGTAATTATATTGCTAGAAAATTTGGCTAATCGAGTCAGACGCGAGAACTTAACAGTAAGACCAGCTAAAGGAATGCAGATATTTGAATTAGTAGGCGATCGCCTATATATGCCAGATTTTGCTTATCTCAATGGGGAATTACTCTATGCCTCAGCTACAGAGGGAGTCAAAAATCCGAAGGTTAAGGTTTACGTCGATTCAATTTTGCAATTTGCTATGGAAGAGGCTGGTGAAAAAGCAAATTTTCTGGCACAACTGAGCAAAGACATGGAGCACTATCAGACGATAGAAGCCGAAATATTGCAAGAATTTACCCCAACAAGCGATCGACTTCCATTAGATGCAGGTTTGCGTCTAGTGCGCCAGTGTTGTGACAAGTTAGAAGCCCAGGTGTCCTGGCTTGATGAGGTAAATCTGAGTGAGGAAAATCTAACGCCGTTGTGCCTAACTCGGGAGGATCTCACTTTTGGAACCAAGCTAGAAATCTAAGTTTTGAGGCAGGAAGAAGGAAAGAGGAAGAAGGAAGGAGCCAGAAAAAGTGTTTTTACAAATATGAGATGATCCCCCTAACTCTCCATCTATGTTAGGCATAACAGACGGGAGAACCTTGCCAATTAGTGTCGATATTTGGGTAGCCGTATTTTGCGGAAGGGAAGCGATGGCAGACCATGAAGTGTAATGAATTAACTCAGATGCACTTAGTATTTTGTGTTTCCAATTTATTAAGTACATACAATCTTAAGAAGCGCACAATTTGAGTTTTAGGTGTGCCATTTTTCATTGTAGTAGACTTCGGCACAAGTCTATCTGCGATTATATGCGACCATCCCAAATGTGCAAATTTAAAGAAGGGTGAGGAGAGTTTATATCTAAATGCTCCCCACTCCTGGATTCCGCCGCTCCCCCACAGACCGTATTTTTACAAAAAGGTATTTCTGGGAACCAACGTTTAGCTATATAGCAATCCTCCCATCATTTGTGAATTTCTTACGGACTCCCAGCGGGTTCGGCGTGGGTTGGGGTGGGGTAAAAAATTTACGACTCATGCAAGGATTGCTGTAGTTGGGCAATTAATTAACCAATTTAGGATATTGACAAAATTAACTACTTGTGCACTTTGTGGCTTACAGCAATATAACTTGACACAAACATACCAACTTTATCTATTTCTCGTTGATCTAAAAAATTGAATAATAGAGGAACTTTTTGGTGAATGCCCGCTTACAGTAATTGAGCCCTTGTCCTTCTGCCCTCTGCTATCTGCATAAAAGCCTTCTTTTATTAACGGCCGGTTTTGGGGCATAAAAATCCTTAGCGTTCCTTGCTGTGTGCATACTACTCAAATGGAGTCACTACATGAATGTTGACGAAGTTCTGGACACTGTAGAACAAAGTCTGCTCTCTAGGCAACTGAGTTCCCTTGAGCGCTTCATCCTGTGTCAGTCATGGCTGGGACGCGGTTATAGCGAGATGGCAGCCGATTGTGCCTATAGTATCGCTCACATCAAGGATATTGGCTCTCAGTTGTGGCAGGTTTTTTCAAAAACATTAGGGGAAAGGGTAACGAAAAAAAATCTGTTTTTAGTGCTGAAGCAATATCTGTTCTCCCGGATAGGTGAAACAGTCAATAGTGACGAGTTACCAGTGACCTTTTCGTTAGTAGAAGTAATAGACCCACCACTAACGCCTACCACTAATCAGTTACCAGTTACCACTGATTTTATGGAGGCTTCATACTCAGGGGATAGCGAGCAATTATCACGCTTGAGCGATCGCAACGAATTGGTAAATGAAGAAGATGAGTGGCTTTTTAGAGTGCAGCAGAAGTGCCAAACTTATACAGATAGTACAGAGGAAGAAAATAATTTAAAAGCCCCAGTCACACAGAGCGAACCAACAATTTCTAGGGGTTGTTTGCCGCTGGACTTTCCTCTCTACATTAATCGCCCTCCGATCGCAGAACTTACGTGCACTGAAATTAGTCAACCTGGATGCCCGAGCCGCATCAAAGCACCCAAACTGCCGCGAAAAAATTCCCTACTCTCCCGGATTCTGAATCGTGCCACGCATTGTGGATACAAGACTGTCTACTTGGACTTTCAGGAAGCAGACGTTACCGTTTCTGCCAAACTCAATCAATTTTTGGGCTGGTTGTGTGCTAATCTCAGCAGGCAGTTGAATTTCAATCTCATGCTGAACGAGTATCGGGAATATGGGTAGCTTTTGCAACTACAATATCTATTTTGAGATGGCTAATACACTATTTACCTACCGCCAACTGAATGAACGAACACATCAAGTGGCGTACTATCTGCGAGCATTGATGGTAAGATCGGAAAATACCATTTCTAACTCATAGATTAAGACAGAAAACAATGCAGAAGTTTCAAGACCTAACTCAACACGAAGTTGAAGCACTTAAGCAAAAGTATAACTATGCTGATGCCCATACTCATCAATCCCAATCTGATTCCCAACTGGAGATTGTTAAAAGGTTGCCTGAGTTATGGCTTGAAGCCGAAAAAACTCAGCAAGAAACCTTAAATAATAAGTTTATAGAAACCTTTTATAAAATGAGGGGCTTGTCAGCCGCCTTAAACCCCAACAATGTCATGCTTTATTATGCGGCTTCAATCGCAACCATTCATATAGCTAACTATCTTTTGAAAAAACGCTATAGCGTTAGTTTACTTGAGCCTTGTTTTGATAATCTCTATGAAATATTGATGCACATGGAAATTCCTATTTCTCCTTTGAAAGAGGAATTATTCCACGATGTCGATAAGATTTATGAAAATCTCAGAACTCATGTCAAGAGTGATGCGATATTTATTGTAGATCCCAATAACCCAACAGGATTCACTCTGTTGGGTCAGGAAAACAAAAAGGCTTTTGAACAGGTGGTCCAGTTTTGTAAAGACTATGACAAAATACTCATTGTGGATTATTGCTTTGCCAATTTTTTGATGAACGATGAGGAATTTGAACTCTATGATACCTATAAGGTATTAAAGGAATCGGGGATTAAATATATGGCTATTGAAGACACAGGAAAAACCTGGCCTATTCAAGATGCCAAAATAGCCATGCTGAAAGTCAGCGACAATCTCTATGAAGAGATGTACAGCATTTATACAGCCTATATTCTTAATGTATCTCCCTTCATTCTCAATTTCCTTACAGAATACTTACTAGATTCACAAAAATGCCAGTTTGCTTCCACCCTAAGTATTTTAAATACAAACAGGGAGATTTTATCAGAAAAATTTCAGAATAGTATCTTGACACCGCTCAAACCAAAGGGTAAAGTAAGCGTAGCTTGGTGTGAAATTCGGGAGCCTAATCTCAAAGCGACTGAACTGCAAAAAATCTTATATAAAGAGGGGGTCTACGTTTTACCAGGAACGTACTTTTTCTGGCACAATCATAACCAAGGAGAGAAATACATCAGAATAGCTCTAGCGCGAGATACTGATAATTTTACTGAGGGTATGTCTTTAATTAAGAGCATACTAGACAGGCTAGATAAAAACTTTTCTGCTCAAGTAGCAGCAGTGCCACAGCTTTCACCGTCAGGGGGGTAAACGCGAGAAAATTAATGGAAAGAAGATTTTTAGAGTGTGAAAACCCATTGCTACTAACAAACTGATGAGATACTAGGTAAGACAATGCAATGGAAGGGTGTAATGCCAGCTATCACGACGGAAACATTGATAGCTCCGCCGCACGTACAGGTGCTAGCCGCGCAACTGCGGGCAAGCTTGAAGCAAGCACAGGCGGATTCGGATTAGCTTCACAAAACCCATCGTGGAAAATTGTTCAAAATTTTAAGACTACCGAATTGAGGAAAAGAAAATGATGGATCGACAGACCCTTTTTTCCCGACTTAAAGCTGCTGGAGGAAAATTTGCTAAACATATCGGAGAATGGAAAGACGCACAAGCTACATTTACTGAAGAGAAACTGGAAATATTTGGCCGTCCCGTGATGGAAAAATGGGAAGATCCTTACATGAAAGAACTTGCCAATATTGTGACTTCTAATGGAGGGAAGATCCTTGAGGTTGGGTTTGGTATGGGAATCTCAGCCAGATACATAAGTAATTGGACAGAATTAATTACACACTGATTATTTGCTAATTTTTTACTAGACAAGGTTTGTAGCCCATAGTTTTGGGTAATTAATTGTGTTCTACTACTTACAAGAACATGAAATAGAGGAGCATATTATCATAGAAGGCAACGCTGACGTTTTTGTAAAACTTGAAGAGTTTGCACAACAAGCTAAACACAAAGTCACACCAATATTTGGACTTTGGCAAGATGTTGTAGATTCATTACCAAATGATAGCTTCGACGGAATTTTATTCGATACAGCCCCAATAACTGAAGATGATGCCACAGTGATGCCTAATTCATTTTTTGAACAGGCGTATCGTCTTCTCAAAAAAGGAGGTATTTTTTCTCGATTCATGTCCGAAATTGAAATAACACCTGATTACCGCCAACGCCTAAATAAGGCAGGGTTCTTTAACATTAGCAGTACTCTTTGCTCGGTCAACCCACCAAAGGATTGCCTCTATTGGGACAAGCCAGTGATGCTTGCCCCAATCATAATCAAATAAACCCAGTAATTTGAAGAACTAATTATGCAGATTAAGCCTGATATTGAGAACCTCGCTGTTAATGCAGGACACCCTCTAGACCCCGGCACTAATGGAGAGCGAAAAAAGCTCAGGGTTTCCCCCTAAGCCTTTCACAGCCCTATCTATCAATCAGTTTATTTTCCTCCATAGGGTGTCCTTAAAGTTTTGGACGATTAGCTAAGGCTGTTTTAATGATGTTGTGAGCTTCCTCCAGTTCAGAGCCAACGAGTTCTAATCGTGGGGGGCGTACAAGGGTATTCCCCCAACCAACGGACTCCTGAATCAGCTTAGTTGTCTGCACAAACTTATGTCCGACATTGAGTCCTGCTAAGATAAGAAACCACCGATAGAGATTAAATGCTTTCTCGTAGTCGCCATGCACAGCGTAATTATAAAGAGCTACAGATTCTTTTGGTAAAGCGTTGGCAAGTCCTGCCACCCAGCATATTGCTCCTGCTGCTATACCTTCAACCAGGAAACTATCTAAACCAACAGTAGGAGAAAGACGCTCTCCCAACAAAGCGCGAATGGCAGTGATTCGGCGTACATCACCAGTTGCTTCCTTAACAGTTTGAACATTAGAATGCTCGTTAGCGAGTTCGGCAATCTGCTCTGGCAGAAGATCGCTCTGGTAGCTAGAGGGGTCGTTGTATAACATACAGGGAAGTTTTGTTGCCTCAATCACAGCAACAAGATGTGTTTTCATCTCACGCCAATCTGGGCTGTATTGATAGGGAGGTAAAATCATTAAGCCACTACAGCCTACTTCCTCCGATCGTTTAGCAAAAGCTACCGCTTCGGCTGTATTGATACCTCCCGTTCCAGAAACGATAGGTACGCGATCGCCTACTGCGGATACGCACGTTTGTATGTTCTGTATTTTTTCATCAAAACTTAAAGTGCTTGCTTCGCCAAGCGTACCATTAACAACAATACCCGTGCAACCATTATCCACCAACCAATAAGTATGTTTAGCCATAAATTCCCGATCTATGGATAAGTCTTTCCTAAAGCTAGTAGTAATTATTGGCATTACGCCTTTCCATTGCATTTTCATACTTAGTATTTCCCTCAGTTATCAGTTAGGTAGCAGATAGATTATAGCCAAACGTTACAAAGTTCCTTCCATGATTTTTACTTCTATTTCCCTACCGGATTTTCCTGTAACTTTTTGACTCGCTCAAAGTCGAAGGGAAAAGGCTTTTTAATGGGTTGGTAATCTTTTGGATGAGGGGTACCGTGACGGATAATGGCATTCAATACCAAGCAAGGTTCAGAACTAAAATTAATCAATGCGTGGGGGATGCCAGGAGGAATTTTGATAAGGAGCAGTTGGTGCTGATCTGACAAAATGTAATCATAATAACGGTTTTGTAAAAATACTAAGACCATGCTACCTCGCACAACTACTAACTGATCGGTCTGAAAGTGGTGGCAAAATAGTGCCTCATCAGCCGTTTGTGGAGGAATCTCAAATAGTACTGTCTCGTTGCTAACTAGAGGAGTGAAGAATTTTACGACATCCTCTTTGTCTTGTTCAAGTCGGATACATTCTACTTTATTAAGTATGCCCATTTAACTACCTAGACTTCCGAACAGCAATTGTTATTTGAGAAAATCAGAATATTTTTTTATACTCCAAGTTACTATGATATGGCAAAAATAGATTTTAGTAAGTTAATAAATTAAATTTAAACAAAAGTTAAAGTAGTGTTACAATTCTTTCTGGTAGTGAAGAACAAAAGTTAAAGTAGTGTTACAATTCTTTCTGGTAGTGAAGAAAGTAAAAGTAGAAATTTTTCCTGGAAAATCGAGCAAAGGATGGTAAAATTGGGTTTTGTGTTCAAAGGAAATCGGCTCTCCTGAGTTTTAGATTATAATAAAAATCAAACTTCCCGTGGTACAAGCCGGAAAGCCTGCGTAAGTGAGACGCTCACACTACCGTTTCCACCACAAATCCAGGAGATATAGAAAATCTAATTTCTTAGTGTCAACCTAGCAGGATTTTAAATATGTTAGGACTTACGCATTGACAGAATAACAAAATAGTGCATTGATAAATATGGGTCGTTTACTTTCTAGGTATCGGACAATCAGAGAAATTACTAAACCATCGACAGCACAATGCAATCTAGACCTCTACACCTTATTTTTGCTGTCAGAGCCAAAGTTTGGGGGGGTGCAGTCGGCTAGCAGAGGTATTAGGAGATGTTTCACATTCAGGGCGTCAACCGTTTTTTATTGAGAGAGAGATACGAACCGAAAGATTTATTCAACATAATGCGTGAAAATCATTAACTTAGTAGGAGGGATACTAAGTGTAGACGATACAGTCATAGAAAAGATTTACAGCGATCCCAAAAATGCCGAATTAATCAGTTATTTTTGGTCAGGAAAAGCCCACAAAACTATTATTGGCTTGAATTTAATTACGCTATATTACAGCGACATTAATGGTAATTCAGTCCCAATAAATTACAGAATATATGACAAAAAGGAGGGGAAAACAAAAAACGATTATTTTAGATAAATGGTGAGAGAAATAATAAACTGGGGAGTCAAGCCAAGAATAGTAACAGGAGATAGTTGATATTCAGGAGTAGAAAACTTAAAGTTTCTAAAAAACCAGAAATTGGGTTTTTTATTTGGGATTGAAAAAAATAGAACCGTCTCAAATGAGCCACAGAAGTATTGTCAAGTAAGCACCCTGGCTATTCCCGAAGAAGGATTAAGAACTCATCTGAAAGAATTTGGATTTATAAAGTTGTAAAGGTGCGACTTTAAAAAACAAGACTCTAGACACTATATTTTATATCTGCCAGATGAGTCAAAAATCTCAGCGATCAGCAGAAGTGAATTTATCACAATTCATGATACCCATTGGGGCATTGAAACTTTTCATCGAGCCATAAAACAAGTATGTGGAATTTGTCGGTTCATGGTTAGAGATACATTAGCAATCAAAACTCACATATTTTGTTCACTTCAAGCATTTGTGAGATTGGAGTTTATGCGCTCTGAAAAGATAATTAGCAATTGGTATGAAGTACAACGGAATATGTTCACGTTAGTTGTACGTGAGCATATTTTTGCCAACCTTAGCAGTGATATGTGATATCATTATCTAGAATTCATAGATGATGTTTTTTGTCAATGCGTAAGTCCTATATGTAACGATTCAAGTCTTGTGTCACGGTTACTTGAGGCTAGAGTCAAAGCATTGAGACATATTATGACTATATATCGAGATTGTTAGGCTCTGACTATAGCCGAATTCGTTAAAAGTTACAATAAATTGTCCCCTATGAGTAAGTCTCAACATCTTTCGGGTAAAAGCAGTATGATTCAACAAGAAGCCTATTGGCTTAAGCAGTTAGGTACTGTTTTGCCGGTATTAGAAATTAGCTTCAAGCATTCAAAAGTATCGAAACAATTGTTCCTCCGAAAAAAGGAAACAATTAAGCTAAATGAGAAGCTAAGTTTAGAAATTGATAAGTTTTGCAAGAGCGAAAATATTACTTTATTCATCGCCCTGCTAACTACACTTAAAATTCTTTTGCTGCGTTACACAGAGCAAGAAGATATTATTGTTGGTTCCCTCTGTGCCGATAGTCGCCGAGAAGGAAAAGGAGCAAGTCAGCAGGAAACGTTTACCAATCCAATTGCATTGCGGACAAGTCTAGCAGGCGAACTAACAGCTAAAGAACTTTTAAGGCGAGTTGCCGCAACAGTTGAAGAGGCAGTACAAAATAAGGGTTACCCATTTGAGAAGCTAGTTGAGAATTTAGGAAAAAGTGAGGATTTAACTAGAGCGCCGATTTTTCAGGTGATGTTCGTCCTGTGCAACGTACCGTTTTGTATTTCAGAAACGTCGATAAAACAAGAGCATCTTGCGGATATTGAGGAACACATTGCTAAGTGCGATTTTGTTATTTTGGCAGCGGAGTCAGAGGGGAATTTAACAGTAAGCTGCTCATACAACCCAGAGTTGTTTGAGTCAGACTCAATTCAGCGGATCTTGGGGCATTTCCAGACTTTGCTTGTGGGTATCGTTGCCAATCCAGAGCAGGATATATCCACCTTACCCCTGTTGACTCAAGCGGAACGGCATCAGCTACTGGTCGAGTGGAACAACACCGATGCAGAGTACCCTCGTTCTAAGTGTAGCCATCAGTTGGTGGAAGACCAAGTAGAACGCACACCGGATGCGATAGCAGTGGAGTTTGAAGAAGAACAGCTAACCTACCGGGAACTGAATCGACGAGCGAATCAAGTGGCGCACTATCTGCGATCGCTCGGAGTAAAACCAGAAGTACCAGTTGGTTTCTGCGTAGAGCGCACCCTAGCCAGGGTAATCGGATTATTGGGCATTTTCAAGTCTAATGGCCTGTATGTTCCCTTAGACCCCACCTATCCCGAAGAGCGCCTAGCTTATATGCTGTCAGATTCACAGGCGCAAGTCTTGCTAACTACAGAAAAAACGCTAAGCAGCTTACCGCAGCTAGCGCTCTGTGCCCAAGGACGGCAGATAGTCTACCTGGATCGAGACTGGGAGGTTATCTCTCAGCAGAACTCCGAGAATCCACTCACTCAGGTTCAGCCTGACAACTTAGCCTATGTTATTTACACCTCCGGTTCTACAGGAAGACCCAAAGGGGTGGCGATGGAGCATCGTGCTTTCTGCAATTTCATCTGGTGGCAACTGCATTCCACAACCGTTTCCAACAGTGCCAAAACTCTGCAATTTGCTCCTCTCAGCTTCGATATTTCCTTACAGGAATCATTCACCACCTGGAGTTCTGGCGGAATACTGGTGCTGCTGTCAGAGGAAGTCCGACGCAATCCTATGGCTTTGGCCAGTTTCCTCGCTTCAAAAAGGATTGAAAGAGCATTTCTTCCCTGTGTGGCCTTACGGAATCTGGCAGAAGTGGTTAATAACGGCAGACCAGTTCTTACCACCTTGCGCGAAATCATGGTCACTGGCGAACAGTTGCAAATTACACCCGCTATTGCCAACTTATTCAAGCAAACAGATGGCATTCTCTACAATCAGTATGGGCTAACTGAGAATCCAACGATAACGCAGTTTACCCTCACTGGAGAAACGAGCAGTTGGTCAGCGCTGCCTTCTATCGGTTCTGCTACTACAAATGCCAAAGTTTATATACTAGATCGATGCCTTCAACCCGTTCCTATCGGCGTTCCCGGTGAGTTGTACGTTAGCGGTGAGTGGTTAGCCAGAGGCTATCTTAACCTGCCCGAGTTAACGTCAGAGAGATTCATTTCCAACCCTTTTGGTTCAGGTCGCCTCTTAAGAACTCGCGATATCGCCCGCTACTTATCGGATGGTAATATCGAGTATCTGAGTCGTGCAGATAATTGGGTAAAAATTCGCGGTTTCAGCATTGAACTCGGTGAGATTGAAACCGTGATAGTACAACATCCAGCAGTTGGGGAAAGTGTAGTTGTACCACAAGAAGGTATACTAGGTAACAAACGCTTAGTAGCCTATGTGGTGCCCCATGAACATGCTACCAGTATCTTAAATCTGGAAGCAGAGCTTGAGCAAGTTTCTCTAAAGGAACAGCTAGCTAAAAAGCTCGAACTGGCAGTGCGAACTTATTTACGAGAACGTTTGCCCGACTATATGGTGCCAGCAGTTTTTGTCACGCTTGAGAAAATGCCACTGACACCAAGCGGGAAGGTAAATCGTTTAGCACTGCCTGCCCCAAACAAGTCTCGTCCGGAATTGGCAACAACTCTTGTCATACCCAAATCCAAGGCGGAAAAACAGATTGCCCAAGTTTGGATTGAAGTGCTTGGATTAGATGTTGTGGGAATTCATGATAACTTTTTTGAGTTAGGCGGTTATTCCTTGCTCTTGCCTCAGATTCATAACAAACTAGCTGAAATTTTTGGGTCGGAACTATCAATTATGGCTCTGGTGCAATATCCGACCATACACGCTTTAGCCCAACACTTAAGCCAGATAGACAAAGAAGAATATGCTGTCAACGGACGCGAGCAAAACAGTAGACTTGCCCGGAAGTCTATAGCAGAGGAACAACGGCAACGCAGGCAAAAGAATCGCCCTACGAAATAGTACAAATATTCCATTATCCAGGTATTAACTATGACTATTAACAATTCAGACATAGCGATTATCGGTCTGTCAGGCCGGTTCCCAGGGGCAGATAACATTGATGCTTTTTGGCAAAATCTGCTCCAGGGGATAGAATCTATTTCCTTTTTTTCTGATGAGGAATTGGAGCTAGTCGAACGCTCTGTGCTGAGTCATCCCAACTACGTAAAAGCGGGCGCTGTTTTGCCCAACATCGATAAATTTGACGCTTCCTTCTTTGGGTACAGCAGCAAAGAAGCCGAACTAATCGACCCCCAACAGCGTATTTTTTTGGAATGCGCTTGGGAAGCTTTAGAAAGTGCTGGCTACGACCCAGGAATCTATAAGGGATTGGTGGGGGTTTATGCGGGTTCTGGCACGAACAGTTACCTAATCAACAATATCTATACCAACCAGCGCTTTGCTCCAAGTAGCATTTTCAAAGAACCAGCACTCGCTCTTGGGCTGAGCTTGGAGAATGAAAGAGATTATCTGCCCACACGCATTTCTTATAAATTGAATCTAACCGGACCTTCCATTAACATTCAAACCGCTTGTTCAACTTCACTGGTGGCGGTTCATATGGCTTGCCAGAGTTTGTTCAATGGTGAATGTGACATAGCACTTGCGGGAGGCGTTAGCATTTCGGTTCCCCAAAAGACGGGGTATTTTTACCAAGAAGACATGATGCTTTCTCCCGACGGACACTGTAGAGCCTTTGATGCACAAGCTAAGGGAACTCTATTCGGCAGTGGAGTTGGAATTGTTGTTCTCAAGTTGCTGCGAGAAGCAATTACCGATGGCGATAACATCTATGCTGTGATCAAAGGATCAGCGATTAATAACGATGGCGCTTTGAAACTGGGCTTTACGGCTCCCAGTATAGAGGGTCAGGCAGCAGTAATCTCCGACGCACTGGCGATCACAGAAATTGATGCGAGTACAGTAACCTATGTAGAAACCCACGGAACTGGAACGGCTCTAGGCGACCCCATTGAAATCACTGCGCTGACACAAGCCTTTCGCAGAAATACTGATGAAAAGGGCTTTTGTGCAATTGGTTCGGTTAAAACTAATTTAGGACATCTCGATGCAGCAGCGGGGATAGCGGGTCTGATTAAAACGGTACTGGCACTCAAACATAAATGTATACCACCCAGTTTGCATTTTAAACAACCCAATCCCAAGATTGATTTTGCCAACAGTCCTTTTTATGTCAATACAGCGCTATCAGAATGGAAAACCAATGGAACTCCTCGCCGCGCTGGGGTTAGTTCGTTTGGTATGGGAGGTACTAATTGCCATGTTGTTCTGGAAGAAGCACCTTCACTAGAGCCAGCCACCAATACCTTGGAGCAAGACTGGCATATTCTGTGCTTGTCGGCAAAAACCGAGAAGGCTTTGCAGGAACAGCAAGAGCGCTATGTAGCTTATCTGAAATCTCATCTAGACGCCAAGCTGGCAGATATTTGTTTCACCGCCAACACTGGGCGCAAGCATTTTAACCATCGTTCTTCATTTGTCGCGCAATCTGTCAAGCAGCTTCTGGAGCAATTGGAGACTGGTGCAACGGCATCGCGGGAAATAACCCCATCACCAGAGGCGATCGCTTTCCTGTTTACAGGTCAAGGGTCACAGTATGTCAATATGGGTCGCCAACTCTACGAACAAGCGCCGACGTTTCGGGAAACCCTGAATCGCTGCGATGAAATACTGCGTCCCTATCTAGAAAAGCCTTTGCTCTCAGTTCTGTATCCAGACCTTAACGCAGTAGGGGAGAATTATCAATCCAAAATCAACGAAACCGCATATACTCAACCTGCCTTATTTGCTCTGGAATATGCCTTGTTTGAGTTATGGAAATCTTGGGGCATAGAACCTGATTTAGTCATGGGTCATAGTATCGGGGAATATGTCGCTGCCTGTGTCGCTGGAGTCTTCAGCTTGGAAGATGGCTTGAAACTGATTGCTTCTAGGGGTAAATTAATGCAAGCCTTGCCCCAAGATGGGGAGATGGTAGCTTTGTTGGCGAGTGAGTCACAAGCACTCGTTGCGATCGCACCCTACAGCACATATGTTTCAATTGCAGCCATTAATGCTCCCAACAGTGTCGTTATTTCCGGTCAGCGCAAGGCGATAAACGCCATTTGTGCCACTTTAGAAGCTTCGGGAATTAAAACTAAAAAACTAAATGTCTCCCACGCCTTCCATTCACCCTTAATGGAACCCATGTTAGGAGAATTTGAACGAGTTGCCCGACAAGTCAACTTTTCTTCGCCAAAAATTAAGCTGATTTCTAATGTTACTGGTACTTTGGCGACTCTTGAGATAACAACCCCAGAATATTGGTGCCGTCACATCAGGCAGCCCGTCAGATTTGCGCGTTGTATAGAAAGCCTAGAAGAGCAAGAAATAAATGTGTTTGTAGAGATGGGTGCCAAGCCTATCCTATTGGGAATGGCTCGTCAGTGCCTACCCGAACATTTGGGGCTATGGCTACCTAGCTTGCATCCCGACCAAGAAGATTGGCAGGAACTATTAAGCAGTTTGGCACAGCTATATGTGCATGGAGTGCCAATCGATTGGGTGGGATTCAATCTCGACTATACTCGTCGCCGCGTTCCTCTGCCAACTTATCCCTTCCAGCGACAGCGCTATTGGGTAGAAGCGCCCAACGACAAGGAAACTCAGGCGCTTGCCCTCACCAACAATCTGACAAGTTCTAGACAGCATCCTCTACTCGGACAAAAGTTATGCTTGCTGGGAACTAAGCAAATTCGTTTCCAGAGTCAAATCAGCAAAAACTTCCCAAATTGGCTTCAGGACCATCGCGTTTTTGAAACGACAATCGTTCCGGGGACGGCTTACATAGAAATGGCTTTAGCTGCTGGGGTGGCAGTGGGGAAGACGGAAAATATCACCGTAGAGAATGTCATCATTCAAAAAGCACTAATTTTACCCGATGATGGCTCTGATAAGATAATTCAGTTGGTGTTAACTCCCCAACTAAATTTGTCTTATACTTTCGAGATTTTTAGCCTTGAAACGACCCCGAATGAAGATAACGAGGAGCCTCAAGGGATACTTCATGCTTCGGGAAATTTGTTAGTTAAAGATAATCAGTATCAAGTAGAAACGATAGATTTGGCAACCTTAAAAAGCCAATGTAAAGAAGAAGTTTCTACCGAAGCATTATACCAGCGCCACCGAGAGCAAAACATTAATTACGGTGAAAGTTTCCGGGCACTCGCTCAAGTTTGGAGACAGGGAACAGTAGCTTTAGGTAAAATCTGTTTAGCGGAAAAGTTGAGAGCGGAAGTAGAAGACTACCAGCTACATCCAGTCTTGTTGGATGCTTCCTTGCAGGTTTTAGACGCCACTTTTTTGGAGGATAATTATCAAAATACTTATGTGCCGATCGGTGTTGAGCGATTGCTTTTCTACTCTCGTCCTAGCGCTGACATTTGGTGCTGTGCTCAGTTGCGCCAAGGAAAAGATAGAAGCCAAAAAACTATCAGCGCGGATTTTCGGCTGTTTGCTGATGATGGAGAATTAATTGCGCTCGTAGAAGGGTTCCAACTGAAACACGCTCCTCGTGATGCGATGTTAGGCACGAAAGAAAAGTCTTGGCAAGATTGGCTATATGAGGTGGAGTGGCGACCCCAAGCACGTTATGGTCTTTTCCCAAACTATCTTCCTAATTCAGCAGAAGTTGGTTTGCGTCTCCAGTTCAGATTAACCCAGTTGAGGGCTCACCCAAGCTTGACAGCCTATGGTCAAGCTTATGCTCACCTGGAAGCTTTCTGTGTCACTTATATTGTGGCAACCTTACAGGAAATGGGGTGGGAGTTCCAGCAAGGAGCTACTTTTTCCACAGAGCAAATAGTAGAAAGCTTGGGTATTGTCACTCAGCACAAACGATTATTAAATCGGTTACTAGAAATTCTAGTGGAAGTTGGAATACTGCAACGATTTGAAGAAGGATGGGAAGTAGTTTCGTCTCCGGAAATTCATGATTCAATAGCTAAGATTGATTCCTTGTCTTACCCAGAAGCCGAAGCAGAAATAACGTTGCTCGATCGCTGTGTCTCCAATCTAGCTCAGGTACTCACAGGAAAGTGCGATCCTTTGCAGCTACTATTTCCCAATGGTGATACGACGGCTTTGATTAAGCTGTATCAGGATTCTCCAATTATGCAGGTGACGAATACTCTGGTGAAAGAAGCCGTGTTATCTGCTCTCGAACGTTTGCCTCAAGGACGAGGCTTAAGGATTTTAGAGATTGGAGCTGGTACTGGCAGTACAACTAATTACCTTCTGCCCCACCTTTTTACCTATCAAACAGAATACCTTTTTACTGACATCGGAGCGTTTTTTATTGCCAAAGCGCAGGAGAGGTTTAAAGATTACCCATTTGTCAGCTATCAAGTTTTAGACATTGAAAAAGACCCACAATCTCAAGGATTTGAACCATCACACTTTGATTTAATTGTCGCCGTCAATGTGTTGCACGCTACCACCAATTTGCGCTCTTCATTGCGGCACGTTAAGCAATTGTTGGCTCCAGGAGGAATGCTGGTACTGATGGAGGATACTGCCCCCCAGCGTTGGATGGATTTAACATTTGGGTTAACAGAAGGGTGGTGGAAATTTAGCGATCGCGATTTGCGACCCAACTACCTGTTACTCCCACCGCAAAAGTGGCGGGAACTGTTACGAGAAACAGGATTTTCACAAGTTGAAACCATTTCGACCAATCAAGAAGCAAGCGAGCCAGCAATTTTACTGCCACAAGAAACGGTGATTGTGGCACGCGCTGAAGCTGAATCTCAGATAAGCACGCCAAGGAACTGGCTGATTCTAGCTGATACTCAAGGCACTGGTCAGCAGTTGGGTGAAATAATGCGCTCTTGGGGAGAGGTTTGTACTTTAGTTTTTCAAAGCGAAGAATACGAGCAGATAGCCTCAGGAGAGTTCAGAATAAATCCAGCTAATCCCAGCCATTTTCAGCAGTTGTTGCAGGCTATACCGACTGTAGCCGGAGTGGTACATCTGTGGAGTTTAGATGCGCCCGAAATCCTAAGTGTGACTGACTTAGAGGAGACCTCCAAAACTTGCTGTGGCAGTACGTTGCACTTAGTGCAAGCGCTTGTTAATAACTATACTAAGACTCCTCGCCTATGGTTGGTAACGCGAGGGGCGCAAGCAGTGAACGGGCACCATGTTGAACAGGTGGCTCAATCTCCCTTATGGGGGATGGGGAAAGTTATCGCCGTGGAACACCCTGAATTGAAGTGTGTACGGGTGGATTTAGACCCAATAGCGACAGGAAATGACGCGCAAATCCTATTTGAGGAAATTATTTCTTCCCTGTCAGCAGAAGGCACTGAAGACCAAATAGCTTTCCGCGGTCGCGATCGTTATGTACCCAGACTGGTAAACCATCGCCAAAGCCAAAAAACTTTAGGTCAAATGTCTTTACATAGCGATGGCACTTATCTGATTACTGGCGGTTTAGGAGGACTGGGATTACTGGTAGCGCAGTGGCTAGTTGAACGGGGGGCAAAACACTTAGTTTTGCTCAGTCGTAGTGGGTTCAATCCGAGTGCGAGCGAGCGATTGGAAAAATTGGAGCAAGCTGGTGCTTGTGTCAAGATAGTCCAGGCAGATGTGTCTGACAACAAACAACTGGATCGAGTCTGGAGTGAAATTGAGCTATTTTCACCGCCTTTGCGCGGAATTATCCACGCTGCCGGGGTTTTAGATGACGGCGTACTCCTACAACAGAATTGGCAGCGTTTTGATCGGGTTTTAGCACCCAAAGTACAAGGAGCGTGGAATTTACATACCTTAACCCAGAATCGGCCTTTAGACTTCTTTGTGTTGTTCTCCTCTGCCACGTCCTTGCTAGGTAACGCAGGTCAAGCGAATCACGCGGCGGCAAACGCTTTTCTGGATGCACTAGCCTCTTATCGTCGGATGCTAGGACTGCCGGGTTTGAGTATCAATTGGGGGACTTGGGCAGAAGTAGGAGCAGCGGCGAGAATGGGGCTAGTGGAGCAGTTAAGCCTCAAAGGAGAGGAAAGTATCGCTCCACAACAGGGATTGCAGGTTTTGGAGCAGTTGTTGCTAAATCCACCCGTTCAAGTGGGAGTCATGCCTATTAACTGGTCGAGATTTTTGCAACAGCGAAAGGCGTTGTCGCCGTTTTTCACCGATTTAGCAGCAGAAATTCAGCAATTGGGTTTCCGGTCTACATCTGTGACACCACAGGAGGGAGATTCCCTGAAGAAGGCTATCTGGTCTGGAATACCAGCGGAACGCCAGCAGTTGTTGGAATCTGGCATTACAGAACAAGTAGCGAGAGTATTAGGGTTTTCTACTACTAAGTTCGATAGGCAAGAATCGCTGATCAATCTGGGACTTGACTCTTTAATGGCGATCGAGTTGAGAAATAGGCTCAATAATGAGATGGGGGTAAACTTGCCTGTTATGAAAATCATGGAGGGTGTGAGCATTTCCTCTCTAGCAGAGGTAATGCTAGAGCAATGGGCATTGACTCAGATCCAGTCAGCGTCTCCATCCACTGAACTTGATGACACTATGGAGGAAATCGCTCTATGAATCTTAAGGAATTTGTAGCTGAACTCGCCCTAGCTGGTGTGAAGTTGTGGGTCGAAGGCGACCAGTTGCGCGTGCGTGCGCCAAAGGAGGTACTGACACCAGAGGTACGTAATTTACTGGCATTGTATAAGGCAGAGCTTGTAAAGTTGTTGCAAAAAAAGAGCAACGCAAGCGATACTTCCATACCCCAGATACCTGTTTCGCTCCGGAGGAATTTGCCTCTCTCTTTTGCTCAGGAAGGACTGTGGTTCTTGAGCCAGTTGGAGCCAACTAACCCCTTCTACAACGTACCACTAGCTCTGCGACTTCAGGGTTCTCTGAACGTTGTCGCTTTAGAGAAAAGCCTTAACAAGATTATTCAACGTCACGAAGCCTTACGTACCAACTTCACAACAGTTGAGGGGCAACCCGTTCAGATTATTGCTGAAAGCTTGACCTTGAGTGTGCAAGTTTTAGATTTGAGTGAGCTACCTTATCGTGAGAGAGAAATTGCTTGGGGGCTAAAAGCAAGAGCACAAGTCCAGCAACCCTTTGATCTCAGTAGCTCTGGGTTAATTAAAGCTTCTGTGCTGAAGCTAACACAGACAGAACATATCTTACTACTAACAATACACCACATTGTCTGGGATGCTCCTTCAGAGGGCGTATTGGTTAGGGAGTTAGCAGCCTTCTACACAGCCTACTGCAATGACTTGTCTTTAGAGCTACCAGAGCTACCGATTCAGTATGCAGACTTTGCTGTTTGGCAGCGCCAGTGGTTACAGAGAGATGTACTAGAATCTCAACTCGCTTATTGGAAGCAAAAACTTGCGGGTGCGCCATTCGTATTGGAACTGCCAACTGACCGAGTGCGAAAAGCAACTCAAACGTTCCGGGGGGCGTGTTACCGACAAGCACTCTCAAAAGAACTAACAGAGGCTTTGATGATTTTAAGTCAGCGCAAAGGAGTTACTCTGTTTATGACGCTGTTGGCGGCGCAGCAAACATTGCTTTACCTTTATACAGGGCAGACCGATATTTGCGTAGGCACGCCTTACGCAGGCCGCGATCGCGCTGAAATTGAGGGATTGATTGGATTGTTTGTCAATACGCTGGTGCTGCGGACTGATATATCGGGTAATCCGAGTTTTGAGGAGCTACTTTTGAGAGTCCGGGAAGTGGCGTTGGGAGCATACGCTCATCATGACCTACCGTTTGAAAAGTTAGTAGAACAATTGCAGTCAGCGCGTAACTTAAGCTACACACCGCTGTACCAAGTGAGGTTTGCGCTTCACCCACCGATGCAGATAGACCTGGAAGACTTAACGGTGAGTCCAGTAGCGGTAGAAACAGGTACGGCGAAGTTGGATTTGTTTGTAGCTTTCGTCAACACCGACTCTGGACTAATTGGGACGTGGGAATACAATACTGACCTGTTTGATGCCAATAGGATCGCACGAATGACCCAACATTTCCAGACGTTACTGGAGGGAATTGTAGCTAATCCTCAACAGAAGGTTTCAGAATTGCCGCTGCTCACAGAGCGAGAGCGGCACCAGCTACTGATAGAGTGGAACAACACCACAAAAGAGTATCCATTCGATAAGTGTATCCACCAGTTATTTGAGGAACAGGTTACGCGATCGCCTGATGCTATTGCGGTGGTTTTTGAAGGGGAGCAACTGACCTACAAAGATCTGAACCAACGGGCGAACAGAATAGGACATCACTTGAAAACTCTAGGCGTGGAGGCAGAAGTGCTGGTAGGCATCTGCGTGGAGCGCTCCTTAGAGATGGTAGTGAGCCTGCTTGGCATCCTCAAAGCTGGAGGGGCTTATGTGCCTTTAGACCCATCGTATCCCAAAGAGCGCTTAGCGTTCATGTTGCAAAACTCACAGCCAAAGGTGTTGTTGACTCAGGAGTGCTTGATAATAGAACTACCTGAACATACGGCACAAGTTGTTTGCTTAGATACAGATAGGCATCTCATTGCTCAACACTCAGAAGAAAACTTAAACCAAACAGCAACAGTTGATAATTTAGCCTATGTCATTTATACCTCTGGCTCAACCGGAAAGCCAAAGGGAGTCCAGGTGACACACGCTAATTTGTGTCACTACGCCCAAGCAATGAGTCAAGCACTAGATATCACAGCAGAAGATGTATATTTGCACACCGCATCGATTGCTTTCTCATCTTCTGTCAGACAGTTGATCGTGCCTCTGGCTAGTGGCGCTACTGTCAAAATTGCAACTTCTGAACAGAGAAAAGACCCGATGTCACTATTTGCGACAATTAAACAACATAGTGTGACAGTTATTGATATTGTCCCCTCTTATTGGCGTAACTGCATTCATACACTTGCTAGCTTAGAACCTGGTACGAAACAAGCACTGTTAGATAACAAACTGCGTTTAATTGTGTCGGCGAGCGAACCACTGCTGTCCGATCTTCCTACTCAGTGGACGTTTGGTTTTCAGCACAAAGCACGATTAATCAATATGTTTGGTCAAACTGAGACCTGTGGAATTGTTGCCACTTATCCAATACCGGCACAACAGGATGAGCCAATCAAAATTGTCCCTATCGGTCGCCAGATCGCCAACACACAAATTTATCTGCTCGACTGCCATATGCAACCAGTCCCTGTTGGTGTACCTGGGGAAGTGCATATTGGTGGTTTTGGACTGGCGCGAGGCTACCTCAACAGCCCAGAATTGACAAAAGAAAAGTTCATCCCCAACCCCTTTAGCGAAGAAGAAGGATCACGCCTCTACAAAACCGGGGACAATGCCCGCTACCTTCCAGACGGTAACATTGAGTTCCTTGGTCGGCTGGATCGTCAGGTGAAGATTCGCGGTTTCCGCATTGAACTCGGAGAAATCGAAGCAGCGCTAGCTCAACACCCAGAGGTACGGGAGACAGTAGTTTTAGCAAGGGATGACCAACCAGATAACAAACGACTGGTAGCTTATGTTGTTCCCAACCATGAAGCTCCTGCCACCAGTGAACTGCGGCACTTCCTCCAACAAAAGCTCCCCGATTACATGGTGCCAGTCGCCTTTGTGATGCTATCAACGCTACCTCTGTCCCCCAATGGTAAGGTAGATCGTCGCGCCCTCGCGGCACCAGATGCGGAACTAAGTAACTCAATTGGCTTTGTCCCTCCTCGTGACACAGTTGAACAACAACTACAGCAAATTTGGTCAGAGGTTTTGAAGCTTCCCACTGTTGGAGTGAAGGATAACTTCTTTACCTTCGGAGGTCATTCTCTTTTAGCTGTACTCTTAATGGCTCAAATTTCGCGGCACTTTGGGAAAAATCTGCCCATAGCAACACTTTTCTCTAGCCCAACTATCGAACAGCTAGCTAGTTGTCTTCGATCCGAAACTCATTCCTTGCCTTGGTCTCCTTTGGTAGCAATTCAGTCTGGCAGCGAGAAGCGACCTTTCTTCTTTGTGCCTGGAGTTGGGGGAAATGTGATTTACTTATATGAGCTAGCGCGTCATCTTGGATCTGAGCAACCCTTCTACGGTTTGCAAGCACGGGGACTTGATGGGGAATCAGAGCCTTTTACACACTTGGAAGAGATAGCCACCTACTATATTGAAGCAATACAGAGAGTTCAGACCTCTGGTCCGTACCTTCTGGGAGGGCATTCGTTTGGAGGTGTAGTTGCCTGTGAGATGGCAACTCAGTTGCTCAAACAGGGGCATGAGGTCGCTCTACTTGCGATTATCGACGTTGTTGCGCCAATTGTTGGTAATAAGCCGAATTGTTCTGATGAAGATGAGGCGGCATATCTTTTTGATTTTGCCAGCTACATTGAATATATGTTCTCCTTAAACTTGGAGGTATCTAAAGAAACTCTCGCTTCCCAATCTCAGGAGGAGCAATTGAACTATCTCAAAGAACGGTTGATACGGGTCAACTTGTTACCCCCTGATGCGGGAATAAGGTTAGTACGGGGGCTAGTGCAAGTATACATTGCGTCCCTGAAAGCTCATCGTGCTTATTTGCCTTCGGGGCTGCAACAGATTCCAATTACTCTTTTCCGTTCTAGCGAGGTTGATGTATTTGAGGGTGATACAGAAGAGTTGACACAAAGGCGAAAAGAACCTGCCTTGGGCTGGAACGAGTTTTCTTCTACTATACACATTCATGTTGTTCCAGGGAACCATAGCACGATGATGCAACAGCCGCACGTACAGGTGTTAGCCACACAACTGCTCTCTTACCTTGAGCAAGCACAGGCTCCATTGGCTTAGTAATTGGTCTGTTAAGTAGAAACATCTTGAGATAATTAACAAGCTCCTTCATTTGACTAAAGAAGCTCAATCATTATGAAAATAGAAATTCTCGACTCGAATCACAATCTACCCTTGCTAGTAGAACCTGAAACAGAACGCGAATCGTCTAATCTTGACTATCTTCTTTCATGGTACAGAGATAGTGAACTTTTAGAAGACAAATTTCTTAAACACGGAGCGATTATTTTTCGAGGCTTTGGTGTCAACACAATCTTGGCTTTTGGAAAATTTGTCAAATCTGTTTCAGGTAATTTAATGGATTATGTTGATGGAAATTCTCCCCGAACCCAACTAGCTAGTGGGATTTATACTTCAACCGAATATCCATCTGAATACTCCATTAGTTTGCATAATGAGTTATCCTACTCTAGCCAATGGCCAGACCAACTCTATTTTTGCTGTATTACTGCGCCTAAAGATGGCGGAGAAACACCGATTGCTGATAGTCGTCAAATCCTAAAAAGTCTTAACCCAAAGATTGTGGAAAAATTCACACTTAAACAAGTGAAGTATATCCGCAATTTACCTAGTAGTAATGGCATGGGAGTTTCATGGCAAGATTCTTTTAAAACTTCAGATAAGTCCCTAGTAGAAGAGCATAATAGAAAAGCTGGCATGGAATTTGAGTGGAAGAAGGATGGTGGATTGCGATTAAGCCAGATTCGCCCTGCTATTGCAACTCATCCTCATACAGATGAACAAGTTTGGTTTAATCAAGCCGAGCTATTTCATCCATCTACTCTTCCTAAAAATATATACGAAGCTATGATGTTTTATTTTGAGGGGAAGGAAGAGGAACTCCCTCACTATGCTTGCTTTGGCGACAATACTCCAATTGATGTTTCAATGCTAGATGAGATTAGAGAAACTATTGGTAAACAAACTGTTCTTTTTCCTTGGCAGGAGGGTGACGTTCTCGTCATAGATAATATGTTGGTTTGTCATGGACGAAGACCGTTTTTTGGTTCGAGGAAAATTTTGGTTTCTCTGTCAAATTTCTGATAACTTTAGCTGTAAGTGTAAGTAAATGTATCAATTCCAAGAGTCTCTTCCCAAACTGCCCTTGCCAAAACTCTCAGACACCTGCGATCGTTATATCGAGATGGTGACACCGCTGTTGAGTGAAACAGAATTAGAGCGAACCAAGGCAGCCGTAAGGGAATTTCAACAAGGGAGCGGAGTCGAACTACAGCAACAGTTGGAAATGGTTGATCGCTCAACTACTACTAACTATTTACAACAATTTAAAGAGGAAACCTATTTAGAAATGCGGTCCTCACAACTAAATATGAGAACCACAGGGGTGGCTTCGCCTGTCTTGACAACCTCGAAATATCCCTTCACCCAGATTGTCGCCATCATAATTTTTAAGACCCTTCAATTCCACCTGAAAATCAAATATCGGGAACTAGAGCCAGATCGGGATGTCTTTCGAGGAAACAAACCGCCCCTTTGTATGGCTCAGTATGACAATTTGTTTGGCACTGCGCGAATTCCAGGAATCAGGTGCGACAGCTTTCAAAGGGCGAAAAATTCCGAGCATATTGTGGTCATGCGACGGGATACATTTTACACCTTAAAGTTGCTCCCAGGAGATAAGTTGCCGACGGTGGAAGCTCTAGCACAGCAAATTGATTGGATTGTAGAAAATACTCATAAAGGGGAACCGCCTGTGGGAGTGCTGACAGCCCTCCCCAGAGAGCGGTGGGTAACAGTTCGCTCTTACCTCACGAACCTAGATGCAGAGAACGCTCGCTCTCTAGAACTATTGGATAGCGCCCTGTTTGTCGTCTGTTTGGACGAAATAACACCTCCCGATTTGGAAACACTAGCAAGAACTGCCTTCACTGGAGATGGTGGGCGAAACCGCTGGTTCGATAAACCGATCCGACTCGGTTTCAACTCTGAGGGTCAGTTCGCTGTAACAATTGAACACAGTAATGTCGATGGCTATCCGGTAGCGCGGTTGATAAACGAGGTCAACCGGGAGCTTGAATCTCTTGAAGAATCCCTAACAACCTCCAGTTCAATCGAACTTGAACCGCCACAGCAACTGTGGTGGAAATTAGACCAAACACTCTTAGAAGAAGTAGCGCAGGCATTAACAGATGCAGAGAGTCTGAGCGAACAAATTCAGATGGGGATAGGAATTTTCAACGAATTTGGGTCAGACTTTATTCATCAGCATGGTTTAAGTGCTGATGCTGTGTTTCTCCTGTCGCTACAGATTGCTTACACTCGCCTGCATAGTAAGATTCCTACTGGCGCTTGGCAAGCTGTACACAACAGAGGCTTCCGGTACGGGCGGCACGACTATGCATTGGTAGTTACACCCGAATCTGTAGAACTAATTCAAGCCTTTACTGAGGGAGCTTCAGACGAAGTGCGATATGAGTCCCTAAAACGTGCTGTTAACGCTCGTTTCTCGCGAGTGTTTGACGCTAAAAACGGGCAGGGAGTGGTCATGCACCTTTATGCACTTTATAGCTTAGCTCGCCATAAAGGTAGCGGTGTTCCCGATATTTTTCAAGATAAAACCTTTGAAGAATTTATCTTAGACCCAAGCTTCTCCGCTTCTACTCTAAGTAATAAAATGGGCGTAGAGATACTCTGCCCCAGTCCATATCGCGACTATGGAATCGGCTATGTAATCGATCAAAACAAGATTGCCTTTGCTGTAACGAGTAAACATCTACAGCCGGAAAAATTTATTTTCCTTCTGAAGCAGTGTCTTTTGGAAGTAGGTGAACTTATTAGATGTACAGCGAAGAGCAAGTGAAAATCAATTATTCAAAACTGGAGATTTTATGTCTAACACAGAAAATTACATTGAATGGGATGATTATACGGAACTATATCAAGCTTACTTGGATGACCCGTCCGAGAAAGTTTTGTCTACAACTGTTTTCCCAAGAATTTTACAAATACTAGGTAAAGTATCGGGGAAAACAGTGCTAGATTTCGGTTGTTCTATGGATCGATTCTCAAGAATAATGCACGATATGGGAGCAATGGTGACTGGTTATGATTTATCGCCTAAAGCGCTGGAGATTGCCAAGTCTCAGGATAGTAAGAGGAATATAGAATACTTGAGTAGACAAGAAGAATTACAAGAGAATTACTATGACATTGTTATTTGTATCATGGTCTTACTGTGTAATCCAAAAGCTCAAGCCTTTCAACTTGTAAACGATATTTACGCCTATACAAAGCCAGGTGGGATTGTTTGCTTTGTTAACACCAATGTAGCGACACTAGGACGTAGTTACCAAAGTTTTTTCCGCCAATTACCACAGGAGCAGAAGGAAGGAAGTCCATACCAAAATAGAATTTTCACACCAAAAGGATATCTAGTTATAACCGATTATTTTTACAGTCCGGAACATCTCAAACAAATGTTCGAGAATAACAAATTTCAACTACAAGGGGAAGAAATAATAGCAGAGCGATCTATCCTCCATATCTTAAAGAAAAATTTAGAGTAGTAGCGCATAGTAATGATTTGGTAGTTTTGCTTATTGCTCTATTTTGAGTGTCGTTAAAATTTGTCGTCTGAGTAAAATTGAGCCAGGGTAGAAAGATTCGTGACTAAAAAAGTGATAGCAATAGCTGGCGAAAGAAGTATGAGGCAGCTTAGCCATAACTCGATTTAGGCTAAATTTTCGCTTCGAGATGCCAAATTTTCCTTCAATAGCATTGCGAATTTTCTCGTCTTCAAACAGCGGTTTATCGAGCGCACAATCTGAGTCTACGAATGACACAGTGACCCTGGGTGGTCGTGGATCTGTCATCCCCATCCTTCCTTGCTTGCAAGATATCATCTTTAGACTTGCCGTCTCGAAACATTTTGAGAGCAGCATGAGGTTTTTCTCCATAAATTTTGATGAGATGCTCAATGCAAATTTTGGGTTTTGAATTTGTCATTTCCTGGGGTCACAAGTAATGGCCGACTGTTAATATCCTGATTGAAGCAACGCTCCAGAAAGCAAATCTGTTACTTTGAGTGTAACAGCCCACTGGTTCATATAAACAAGATCGAGTCGTTCCCCTTGCACCTTCAAAACTCCCAACACATCCCTCCACTGCTTTTGGGAACCGCCAGGAATTAGTTTGTACCAACTGAGTTTTTGCAGGACGATATCTTCGGGCGAGTAGATGTAAATTCCCTCTTGTTGTAAGCCGCTAACAGGGTAAAGTTGGCGACGACTCATCACCGAAGCCGAAAAAGGGTCATCGCTGCCCATCACAAAAATATCCGCTTTCTCCATAGAAGGCAAATATATGACATTGAACGATGATTCACGGGGTGCTGTTTTTGACTTAGCGATTGCTTCAGTCACAGCCGACTCGCTGATGTAAAACTCGCCTGACATGGCATCAATTAACCTCTGTGCTGTTCGCGATTCCAGGTCAATCACTAAGTCCAAATCTTGCGTAGATCTGTTTTCTCCCAACAGCGAACTTGCCACCGAACCGCCAACCACATAGGGAATATTCAGCGGTAGCAAGATGCTGGCTATTTTTTGCGTTAATTCGATCGGATCTGCAATCACGAGTTCACCCCAATCTTTACTGTCTGATAAAACTTCTATCCACTCAGCACCCAAGCACCTTTTAATAAATTCTTGTCGAACTTTTGCCTCAGTAGCATTGGGATACTGGTTCTTTATTCCAGATATTGCCAGCCTTCGCACCGCTTGATTGAAAGCACAAGTCCGTTGTACTTTTTGTGGGAGCGTTAACTGTCGCAATAGCTGAAACATCAGCACATCCGCCTCAATGCTGGTATCAATAGATTGGGGCTTGTATCCTGATTTGACTGTGACTGTTGGCATTGGTGGCATGATGCAAACTTGCTCCCAGGCATAGATTTCAAAATTATATTACAGAATCCAAGTTTTTCAGACCGCTTTATAAAAATGATATTTTTTCTTACTTATAATGAAATTTTAACCATGAAAAGACTTGCTATAATGATGTCCAAAGCAAAAGCAATAGTTACCAGAGCCACTAACCAGGTGGCAAGGTTTAGACGTTGTAAGGTTTAATTATTTAACTACAAATTCTGACTAAGAGTTTTTTACACAACTGTTCTTGAGAGATATGAAGATATGGACTTAAATCAAACGTCTGGCAATCAGCGATGGCGAGGCCGACTAATAAAAGCTGGAGGGGGTATTCTACTAATCTTCGGCACAGGTTTAAGCGTTTTTACCTGGAAACTCTTCTCGCCACCTTCTGTTGACCGGCTACCACTTCCCAAAACTTTGGTTTCTTTAGAGTCGCCACAAGGACAACAGCTACTGAACCAGAGCAAGAGCAAACAGGATTTTCAACCGCTTAGCACCCACATTGAAACTCAAAAACGTCCAGCCTATTGTGGTGTGGCTAGCAGTGTGACGGTTCTGAATGCACTCGGCAGCAAAAGACAGGGATATCGCCCCCTAAGCCAAGACACCTTTTTTAACGGTCAAACCCAGAATATCCGTTCTTCTTATGCAGTCACTTTTTCGGGGATGACTCTGGATGAATTAGCGGCTTTGCTCAGAAGTCACAACGTCAAAGTTGAGGTCTACTATGCGTCGGAGACAACACTTAACCAATTTCGTACCCAAGCTAAAGCCAATCTTGCCCGTTCTGGCGACTATATAATTGTGAACTACCAACGCTCTGTTTTAGGTCAGGGTAAAAGCGGGCATATTTCTCCCCTTGCTGCCTATCACGAGCAAAGCGATCGGTTTCTGATTGAAGACGTAGCCAGTTATAAATATCCGCCTGTATGGGCTTCTACGGAGAATCTTTGGAAAGCGATGAATACTACTGATTCATTTTCCAAAAAGACACGCGGCTATCTCGTTGTGCGTCAGTAAGATAGAGAATTAGAGATTGCCTAGTGGGGTGTGAGCAAAAGTAATTGAAGCATTATTCTATCTTTGATTTAAACTTTATCAGTTTTAAGTTGACTCAACGGCACTAAAGTTGTTGAAAAAGCGAACTGCTGTTTTTTCGAGAGTTGGATTAAGTTCATTCACATCACCAGCAATGTATATCTCCAAGTCCTTAAAGTAATTTTCCGCTATCGAAGCAACCCAGCTTCCCTCACCCTTGTAGTAATCAAGACCTCCGCAAAAGCTTTTTACGATTTACCAGTATGACTTTATAACTCTCAACAGCAAATCTTACCCTAAGCCAAAGTTTAACTATTTAAACACGCTATAGGTATCAACACCGGAGCTGCCATCGCCCGAACTAAACTTGCTGATTCGGGCGAGCGCTACGTTAAGAAATTCCCCCGACCGATGCAGCAGTGCAGTATTTGTGGCAAACTCTCTGGTATCGGGTCGGTATACACCAAGATGAAAATAGAGGGACACGGGCAGGCCAAGATACTCACGCAGGAGGAAATCGAGCTTTTGTTCAACGAAGGTTTGCAAAGCGATCGCGATCGCACCCTCTTTGGGATTTGTCTGTACACCGCTTGCCGCATTGCCGAAGCGTGCAGCTTGAAAGTCATCGATGTTTTCACCCCGGCGAATGTCATCCGCTCCGAAATGATCATCCGCAAGGGCAACACCAAAGGCAAGCTCGGCACCCGCACTATCCCGATCATTCAAGAGTTGAGGCTGCTGTTAGAAACCTACAAACATCCCTCACACCCCTACCTATTCCCCAGCCGCCACCTCAATCACCGCTGGAAACACGCAAACCCGGAAGCCGCCTCTCACCTGTTCCAAGAAGCCTGCGAACGAGTTGGCATCATCGGCGCTTCCACCCACAGCCTCAGAAGGTCGGCACTCACTCAGATGAGCAACGCGGGTATCCCATTGCGGATTATTCAAGAAATCAGCGGACACCGCAACTTAGAACAGCTACAGAAATACTTAGAAGTGCGGCCCGACCAAGTAAGGGGAGCCGTCTCTGCACTTTCTACCCTTTCCTACGTCAGGAAAATTCCATATCCTGATATAGCACCCTCAACCCCAGAAAATCCGTTGCCCCCTCACCAACTGTCACAAGGCCAAGCAGACTCCTCGGCCCAAGAAATTCCCGACTGGTGACGAGCAATTTTAGATTTTAGATTTTAGATTTTAGATTTTAGATTTTAGATTTTGGATTGACACTCGCGCATCAAGAGCATCGAATGCCGATCGCTTTCTTTCCCAAGGCAGAAGCCCTCACCCCTGGATTTGTTAAAATCGTTGGTCATGTGGAGCAGGTGCATCTACGAAACCGGCTCAAAGGAGAATTGACAGACAATGTGGCTTAAATTTGGTGTTGCTCTCAGTGGCGAACTGACGGGCATTGATGATGTTGCGCGTGGAAAAACTAACCTTGCTTGTCTCTACTGCGGTGGCGGATTGACAGCAAAAAAAGGTTCGGTGAAAGAGCACCACTTCGCGCACACCGGGGAGACTTGCAAGCCCGTGTCACAGCGGATTAAAACCAAAGCGTTTCCCTCGCTGCCCCTCTACGAGCATTTCAACATCGAACTCAAGGGTGAGGAATTGGAACAGTTGAAGGTGCTGTGGAAGTGCGATTCGTTGATTAGTGAATCTCGGTAATCAATCCGTAAATAACTAATCCAGTGAAACTTGACCCCTAGGTTGAGCACTGAACTCTCAGATTGATGAAGGTGCAAGTCCTTCCCGCAAGATTCATGCGTGACTCCTTATCTGCTCACACCGACCAAGCTCAATTCTTGGAGAGTGAAGCTGGGAACAGGGCACAATCAGACGGCTGTTATGGGCTGACACTGGTGCTAACAGGGAGTTCCTACGGTGAAACCGAGCCTAAAAAAGTAACTTACACCTAGGCAGGGCATAACTTAAAAAACCCTGACCTCATCAGAGCTAAAGCCCGACGCATCATTTCCACAATAGCGTCCAGAATCTTGGGTTTCTGATAGTTAAAATGGCTACACCTAATGGAACAATCAATCATCTGAGGGAACGAATAAAAACGACTTGAGAGTCATGGATACGTCGATTTCCATGTAGGTAAGATGAGATACGGAACTCTCTCAAGACGGGTAGGATGCGAAGTAATTTTCGCAAGGTATTCAGAAAACACTCAACAGAGCAGAGCATGATTAGACACAGTAGTAATACCAGTGAATCTTGGAAGAATCTACCGTGGAAGAAGTTCCGCAAAGATTTATTTCGCCTACAAAAGAGAGTGTTCAAAGCGGTTCAAGCAGGAAACAAGCGGAAAGCGCAGTCTCTGCAAAGACTTATTCTGAAATCCAAAGCTGCTAGATTCCTAGCAATTCGACAAGTAACACAGCTAAACGCTGGCAAGAAAACAGCAGGTGTTGACGGTGTAAAATCTCTCGGCTTTACAGGACGTTTCTACCTAGAAACAATACTTAAAGAGTCGGCAGGTAATTGGCATCATCAAGGACTACGGGAAATCCCAATCCCAAAAAAGGACGGGACAACCAGAATGCTAAAAATCCCAACTATCGCGGATAGAGCTTGGCAATGCCTCGCTAAATACGCTTTAGAACCAGCACACGAAGCAACATTCCATGCTTACAGCTACGGGTTCAGAGCCGGACGCTCCGCGCACGATGCACAGAAAATCCTGTTCAACAATCTAAGAAGCTACTGTAATGGAATGGAAAAACGAGTGATCGAACTCGACATAGAAAAATGCTTCGACAGGATTAGTCACACCACCATAATGGACAACTTAATTGCGCCCAAAGGTATCAAGCTCGGAATCTTCCGATGCCTAAAAGCTGGGGTCAACCCCGATTTCCCGGAACAAGGAACTCCTCAAGGTGGGGTGGTGAGTCCCCTATTAGCCAACATCGCTCTTAACGGGATTGAAAGTATTCACAGATACCATAAGGATGGATTTAGAATAACGGACAAAACCCCAGCGTCAAACATTGTCGAAACATCAATCCGTTATGCGGATGATATGGTGATAATGCTTAGACCTCAAGACGATGCAGTCAAAATACTTGCCGACATTGATAGTTTTTTAGCAGCAAGAGGAATGATGGTAAGTGCTAAAAAGACCAAGATTACCGCCGCGACAGATGGCTTCGACTTTCTCGGCTGGCATTTTAAAGTGTTAAGCGACGGAAGATTTAAAAGCTACCCCTCTGTGGATAACTTTAAAAAGTTCCGTTTGAAGGTAAAGAACATCGTTAATTGCTCGAATTATGGTTCTAAGGTAAAAGCCGAAAAGCTAGCACCAATAGTTAGAGGATGGAGAAATTACCATAGGTTCTGTGATATGTCAGGAGCAAGGTTTTCACTTTGGTTCTTAAATCACAGAACATACACGGTATTTAACAAGGAATCCAAAAATACCAGAGAATCAAGCGTTAAGCTTGTTAAGAAGGCATTTCCAACGGTTCCTTACTCCGAAAACAAACACATCTCCGTCAAAGGGGATAAATCGCCCTATGACGGAGATTTAACTTATTGGAGCGAACGCAATAGTAAGTTATACGATGATTTGACCTCTAAAGCCCTTAAAAAGCAAAACCATTCATGCGGTCATTGTGGGATGAAATTTATGAGCGACGAGCGAGTAAATCTACATCACATCGACGAGAATCATGATAACTGGAAACCTAAAAATCTTCTAGCAATCCACGAATCCTGTCATGACTATTCACACATGAGCAAAAGGGTCACTCCCTAAGAATATCGGGAGCTGGATGCACGGAAACGGGCACGTCCAGTTCGTGCGGTTCGTTTCTATGAAACTAGCCTGTATGGGTTAGGGGATTAGAGCCTTTACGCCGCCTTGGGTGCAAGCCCTAAAAGATAGTAAAGGTAACTTCAGTTGAGTGTGAGTGCGTCAAACTCAAATTTGACAAGTCTTACCCGCTAGGAATGGCGTGATGCCAAAACTGCCCACATGGATAGAGAACAAACTCTAAAAATGAAGCTGGGGACAGAACGAGAATAACAAACCTGAGATGGGAGCAACTCGTATAGGTAAGTAGTCAAGGTTAAACATTAGTTGAACTCTCGGAAAAAGCGTCTGAGCGTGAACGACCGAAATCAAGGTCGAACAACGACACAACATAACACTTCAAGTGTGAAAATACCCGCATTATTTTGAACTGGATAAATGCAATTCTGGGAAATCGTGGGCGAAATGAGAGAACCTAAAACTACAAAATAACTCAACAGAGGAACGAATAAAACTGCTCTTTCAACCTTCAATTTTAGAAGATTAACTTTTCAAATTGTGGACTCCTTAAATAAGGGTTAGCGGGTAGAGTTGGTAAGATGTACTCAAAAATTCAAGAAATAAGGACTCTTGGAAAACTGGGTACGGTTTACATAGAAAATGTTCATTCAGGCGTAGAGAATGTTATGGCAACGGAGTTAAATCCAGTTGATAAATGGAAATCAATTCCTTGGCGCAAGCTGCGGAAAATTGTGTTTCGCCTACAAGTGAGAATATTCAAGGCTCAGAAGAACGGTAACGTGTTCCTAGTGCGTAAGCTTCAGAAACTTTTATTAAGCTCCAGAGCAGCGAAATTGCTTGCTGTTCGGCAAGTGACACAGTTAAATACTGGACGGAAAACCGCAGGGGTGGATGGAAAGAAAGCCCTCGAACCCTCACAAAGACTGGCACTATTTGAAGTGTTAGTTAAGAACTGGAAGCAATGGAAACATCAGCCCCTAAAGCGAGTGTACATCCCCAAAGTAGACGGAACTAAAAGAGGACTAGGAATCCCGACCATTAGCGACAGAGCATATCAATGTCTCATCAAATATGCCTTGGAACCAGTAGCAGAAGCTACGTTCAACGCTCATTCTTATGGGTTTAGACCTAGCAGAAGCTGCCATGATATTCAGAGACAATTATTCAATAATCTAAACTCTAGCAGTAATGGGTTAGAAAAAAGAATTTTGGAATTGGATATTGAAAAATGTTTCGACAAGATTGACCACAAATTCTTAATGCAATCAGTCCAACTACCAAAGGCAGCAAAACAAGGGATATTTCGGGCAATAAAAGCTGGAGTCAGAGGAGAATTTCCTTCATCAGAATCCGGTACGCCCCAAGGGGGAGTTTTCAGCCCATTACTAGCAAATATAGTCCTTCACGGATTAGAGAATGTTGGTCATGAGGTCAGATTAAAAATCAGAAATGGTGGCAGATATATAGACACTATTACTGGATTTCGTTATGCGGATGACGTTGTGTTTATTCTGAAACCAGAAGACGACCCTGAACCCCTCCGAGGACACATTGATAAATTCTTGGAAACAAGAGGATTAAAAGTTAAAGAAGCCAAAACCAAAGTCGTACATAGTACAGATGGTTTCGACTTCCTTGGGTGGAACTTCTTAGTTAAACCCAATGGTAAATTCATTTCAACACCAAGTCAAAAAGCTACAATTAGCATTAAGGCAAAAGTTAAAGAAGTGATAAAAGATAGTCGTTTCACTCTCGAACATCGCATCAACAAGTGTGGTTCGGTAGTAAGAGGGTGGAGAAATTACCATAGATTCTGCGATATGAGTCAACACAACCTGTGGTCACTGCGCTATTGGTTATGGAAATTCATTCGGAAACAAGGAAGATACAATCGTTATCAAACCAATAAGGTTATAAAAAGAGCAATTCCTGCAGTTAGTTGGTCAGCCTGCAAGTTTGTCATTGTCAAGGGAGATAAATCACCCTATGATGGCGATTTTGTTTACTGGTCAAAACGAGAGAATGCTCACTACGATGGGATAACGGCACGACTTCTCAAGAAACAGAATCACAAATGTACAGAATGTAATCTATCGTTCATTTCAGGTGATATTGCAGAATTACACCATATCGACGGCAACCATGACAATTGGAAACCTATAAATTTGGAAGTTCTACATCGTGAATGTCACCAGCATCAGACCGTTCACGGTCAGGTGAGAGTCCGAACAGCGGGTTAAACCCGACTTATTAGGTGTCAGACTAGGAGCCGGATGCAGTGAAAGCTGCACGTCCGCGTTCTGAAGGAGAGGTGTCCCGTGGTAACACAGGCATCGACTCTAATTAACTGAGAGGTGCTGGGGATAATACCCCACATCGACTCAACCAGAGTACGGAGCCCAAAAGCGATCGATTCCCAAAGACTTGGTAAACTTTCGGTGGGAGCTCAAAGGATTGCTGGAATCATCGGGCGATCGCTGTTATCAGTTTACCGACTTGGGTAAAATCCCAGTGGGTGCGCTTCCCCTGGCGTTATTCAACCGAGTCCAAGAACCCCTGCTGGTGTCAGAGTTGGCTTCATTGGAAGGCTCTGTAGAGATTGCTGAAGCTGCGGGGTTATCTTGCTTAGAAGAACGGCGGGCTGATTTGCTGATTTATCGAGCACAGCTTCGTCGGATTCTGGTGAACTCGCTCTATTTCCTTGAGGTAAAAGCGGACGGGAACACGTTCTATAAAATTGGCATTACTACTAGAGCGATCGAGGAACGCATCGCCGAGGTGCAGCGGGATGTGAAAGCGCATTACTCGGATGTGGTTGTCAATTTGCTAGGGTTGTGGGAACATCGGGGGAATGTGGAGCTGTATTTCAAACACCGATATCAACCCTTTAACTACCGTATTGGCAAACTGACCGAGTATTTTGTGTTTCCGAACGTCAAGGCTATTTTGAATGATTTGTATGAAATGGAACCCAAACTGCTGAGTGAGATTGAGGTGGAGGTTCTCAGACAAATTCAAGAGCAATCAGATTCCGCTGCCAATTAATCGATCTACAGCATTCGCACGGGCTTTGCAAACCTATCCCATTAATTGAGTTAAGGGATACGAGCAGAGTGTCCCACCAAATCCATAAAATCTATCCTTGCTCGCTCGAAGCGGTGGGGGCATAATGTAGGGTCAGACTCCTCGTTCTACCCCGCTCACTTTAAAGAAAATTTAGAATAATCAGGGGAACAAATTCAATGGCAAAAAAAGCAAAAAAACTCTGGCTTTCTTCTTCTGGCAAACAGTCTAAACCTACAGTGCCTGATACTGAGAAACAATTAATCGAACAAAAATGCAATGAGTTAATTGAAACAGAATTCAATCCCAAATATATCGAATCTCCACCCACAGACCATGATTTCAACTATCGAACGGATATCTTTGGCAAGTGGTATCGCAACTACTTTTACTTCTGCTCAACTTACAATTGTCCGAGTCCGAGGGCGATTTCCCCGTCTTTTGAGTCTCGCTCCGCCCGCCTAGAATATGTTGGGCCAGATTGTTTTAATGTGGCCTACATGAGACATACGGGGCAATGGTGGGAAATTCTGCATGGTTTGTCTTTAGAAGAATGTTTATCGGAAATTAGAAACAATCCCTTGTTACATCCTTAATCGTTGCTCTAATTGGCAATCGTTCTTTTAATTATCGAATTGGCTCTCCTGACGTTCGTATTTTGTGTTTCCCGATGTCAAGGTTGTGTTGAACGATTTGTACGCAATGGAACCCAAAGTGCTGTAGGCTGTTGAGGTGGATGCAATTAACGGAGCGAGTGCGAACAACACGGATGGCTGAATTCCGCAGTTTGCTATAAGTCTAGTTACTCGCTCAGTTAACAGCCGTTTTGTGCAAATGTCGGCTCAATAACCTACTGAAAATCATGAAAGCAGACACCATCGAAATTGTTGGTTTTCACGCGCATATTTACTTTGACAATGATAGTCGCGATGCTGCTGCGTGCGTGCGAGAAGGATTGACTCAGTTTGAGGTGCAGCTAGGGCGCTGGCACGACAAACCCATAGGCCCCCACCCCCAAGCGATGTATCAAGTTGCCTTTTTACCCTCGCAGTTTGGCAAAGTCGTTCCCTGGTTGATGCTCCATCGCGAGGAACTAAATATTCTCGTCCATCCCGAAACAGGAGATGATGTGGCAGACCATACAACACATTCTTTGTGGCTGGGAGAAAAACTAGAGCTGAATGTCGAAGTTCTGCGACCTAGGACAGCCAATACGAAGTTCTCGCGTCATCATTCTCAACGGTGGATTGTTCTATGTAGAGCAAACACTACTTGCTAGGTTCGGTAGTCCGCAAACTAAATTCTTTGCTCAGAGATATTATTGATTAATTAGTCAAAAACAGGCTAATCTTTGGCAATTGTAAATTATTTGAACTAAGAAATGACAGTTAAAGCTATTTCCGCCACCATCCTTTTAGGTGTAATTCCGCTTCATGTTTACCAGTTACCCGACGGCGGCTACAAAGTCGATGCGATTGGAGTTATGAATGCGGTGGACAAAAAGGGTAGTGCCTTGAGCCGGTTTCTTACTGGGAAATCGGCTTTAGCTCTGCCTTTTGGCGGATACAATTTTACGCAAGCTCAAAGCATTCCAGTGGAAGGCAACGCTCAACTAATCAAGCCCATTCCCATTGCATTAGCTACAGCATACTGGCTCAATGAAGCAACCTTCATGCAACGTAAAAGCTCAAGCTTTAGTTCAAGCCAGCATGGCTGAATCTATCGAACGGCGGGCTGATGCAGCATTCAGCATCAAGCGTACTGAACCAGAGTACAATGTGCGGTTTGGTGAATTCGTTGAGTCAGTTATGTTGGAGAACCGGCAAGAGATTACGAACAGGAGATTGCCCGGTGACGATTTGTACTTGCCAGATGGGATTAATTGACCAGAAGTGCGATCGTTCCTACAGCTACGCTAGTTTATTGATTAAAGTTTGCCCCGAAACACAGCTATGTACATCTCCCGTCTTCAGTTACTTAATTACAAGTCCTTCCGGGATTCTGGGGTGTTAGAATTCCAACCCGGCATCAACATTATTGTGGGAGCCAACAATTCAGGGAAAACAGCGTTGCTGGAAGCTCTGAGCCTGAGTTTTAAGGACATCCCCCACCGAAGTTTAAAAACAGCAGGGGATGCCGATCCATCCTCGCACGTCCAAGTTTCTCTAGTAGCGGATAAGTCGGCAATTAAAGAAGTCGCTCAAATAATATCAAGCGATTTTCAGTTCGTTTACAGTGCTAACAAAACAGACCGGAACCTAACGGCTGAGACTATGCACCGCCTTTTCTTAGATTGGTTTGATGCTCCTGCTGCGGTCGAAACTAGAGTATGCTTATTGGGTGATTGCAAGGTTGTTGAAGTTGAAAAAAGCTTGACTAATGACCTAACCTTTAACGTCTATTGTATCAACAAACAAGACTATTATATTGATAAAATAGCTGGCACTAAGTTTAATAGGTGTACTGTAGACAGCGAAATAACAACCAGACTTGTCGAATATTTTAGCCGCCACACATACAGGCTTTATGCCGAACGCCCCAATTTGGCAAGCTGCTTTTTTGGCGATCGGTCTGAACTGGAGCCTGACGGCTCGAATTTGGCTGAAGTCCTGAATCAACTTCAACTTTCTGGAAAAAAGAAACTTTTTAATCGTTTCTTAACCTATGTATCCGCTATTTTTCCAGAAATAGGTTTAGTTTCTGTCAGACCTAAGCCAAACCTCAAAGATTTTACCGGAAGTGATACGAGTCGCAGAAGCCGCGAATTAGAAATTCTAATCTGGTCGCAAGAAGCGGCTGAAAATGATAAAGAAGATTTAGCATTTCCCTTGTCAGAGTGCGGAACGGGGACAGGACAGGTTTTGGCGATTCTTTACGCGGTGTTGGCTTCCCCAACTCCTAGAACAATAATTATTGACGAACCCCAATCTTATTTGCATCCAGGGGCGGCCAAGAAGCTGATACAAATTCTCAAAGAGTTTCCGCAGCACCAATATTTTATTGCCACTCATTCGGCCGAGATTATTGCTGCTGCCAATCCCTCAACTATCGTGAAGCTTCGATATGAGGATGGCGAAACCCAAGCATCAACGATGAATGCGGGAGATATTAGGGAACAGCGCTCTCTTTTAGCTGAACTGGGAGTGAGTTTGTCTGATGTTTTTGGTGCCGACAGCATTCTCTGGGTGGAAGGGCCCACCGAAGAGCAGTGCTTTCCGCTCATATTGGAAAAGCTAGCTCCAAAACTCTCGACAGGAACTAAAATTGTCAGCATCAAAAACACGGGGGATTTATTGGGAAAGAAAGCTCACTTTGCTGATGTGATGTTTGACCTATACCAACGGCTCAGCGGTGGGAATAATTTGTACCCTCCTGCTGTTGGTTTTGTATTCGATAAAGAGTGTTTGTCGGAGCTGGATATTGAGGATCTACGGAGAAGGAAGCCGCATCCGATTAAATTCATCAAAAGGCGAATGTATGAAAATTACCTGCTCCATCCCGATGCTATAGCAGCCGCACTCAATTATGAAGATGCGGGGCGAGAACAACCGGTTAGTGGCGAAGAAGTTCGAGAACGGCTCGAAACCCATAAATTAAATAAGAATTACTTCCCAAAACCCGATATTCAGCGCTCAAAAGACGATACTCCAAAACATCTAGCTAATGCCAAATGGATTGACAAAATTGATGCTGCAAAAGTGCTCGCTGCGCTATTTGCCGAGTTATCAGAAGCGCGGGTCCAGTTTAAAAAAACCTCGCACTCACTAATGCTCACGGAATGGCTGCTTGAAAATAACCCAGAACACTTTGCCGATCTAGCCCAATTTTTGCGAGATATCCTTGACAAAGGTAAGGCAGCGCTGGATTGACGCGAGTGCGATCGCTCCCAACATCCCAATTTTTGGAAAACTAAACCCAGACCAAAACTTCAACACCCCCGCCATGCCGCCATGCTCAAACTTCCCGAGTGCGTAGGCGTAAGCCGGGGCGGAGCCATCGCTGCCTCCTCGCTCGGGGAGCAATCCCCGCTTAGTCTGTACCGTCCGAAGTCCTCCACTTCATCCCGAATTACCTAATGAATCAAAAAATCTCTGAAATAGATGAGCAAATTGCTCAACTTATAGCTAGCTTGCCCAGCGATAGCCTCCTACAGCAAGCTAAGACACCAGCTCAGATAGAGGAATGGCACAAAGCAAGACAAACCCAGATTCTTTTGGCTGAGTGCTGGAAATCTAAGTGGCTTGTGAAGGACTATTACCCACTTGAGGCAGCTGTAAAACGGCAAGAGATTTCTCAACGAAAAGCTGAGTTAATGAACTGCTGCGTTAATGAGTACAAAGCTCGGTGGGAGCTTTGCGAAGTAGCCGAAAAATATGTCAAAAAACTCCACATCGAACTTCAAAACACGAGTTATGTGGGGCTTTTTCCCGGGGCATCCGCCCATTCTTCGTACAAATTTTTTCGCCAAGCTAGCCTGAGAGAATATCCATTTCAATCAGCCTATGATTTATTTGCGGAAACTTTAAAAGAAGATGTGGACAGTTCTTTCTCTGTCTGTCTGGAACCCTACTATGAGGTTCCGATGAAAAAGTGGAGGCAAGTAGGTAAGGAGTACACTCAACTTCTGGCTCGATCCAAGTTGGATGGTACTTACCCAGAACTTAAGAAGGTAGAGGAGCAGAGATTAAAAACAAACTTAGTTTGGCACAAAGTGGGTTTTTCTTGGATTGGGATGGTTATGTGGACGTGCCAAATGGAGGCCAAAAATGACCCATTGCTCAGAAAGCAATTGGTTGTCTACAACAAATCGCTGTGGGAAGCACGCTCGTTTAGGAGTGTCAGCTAGCCGCAATTTGCACGGCTGGGCATGGCACAAAGGGGAATTGCTTTGCACGGATAAGGCAGGCGGCATTTACCGCAAAGCTTAATAAAACTTCAAATCTGGATCGCATTGCCTCTGACGCTTGGGCAGTCCACCTATGCTGGATTGCAATAGTTTCAGAGAAAGGAGTCTTTTTCCTCATGTTCGACCTTCAGACCGCTATGGTTGTGTCAATTTTCCTTGGTGTTTTCATTGGTATAGCCCAGTTTCGGCAATCTCCAGCAATGCTTTTAGGGGGCTTGGCTGCTTTCGGTATCTATTACTTTCTGTTTCTGCATAACATTTTACTAGGCATTTTCAAGCAGGTGACATTGGGTCGTTAGACAATGAAGGTGTCTTGGCTGTTTTGAATTACTGCTTGGGAGAATTTGTTAGCTAGCTGTGGGTAAGTAGTAGTTCCGAATTAATTACACAATATTTCTACTGAAACCCTTGCCTAGCAAGGAGTCTTTATGTAATTAATTTTGTGTGGTTACTTAACACCCCGCTTGTGGAGGCGTTAATGTGGGACTCCCACTCCCGCAGCTAGCTATATCAAAACTTTGTTTTTAAGAGTGGGATTATGCGAGCGCACTCATACAGCGATGGCTATGGGGAAGCAGCTCACGCCCGATCTGCACCTCCTTACACTGCTACACATCACCCGCACCGCATTGTTGGTACGGTTGGCAACACCGCCGATCCTTCCCCCGACGCTCACACGCCAGCAGAACAGGCGAGGCAAGCTCATGGCATTGCCACAACTTTTCGGTTTCTAGGAATAGCTTGGTACGGTTTTCTTCAATGCCAATTACCCCTGATTGTTTCACGTTAATTCTGGAAAATACGACCAACTCAGTGGGGTTCTCCTGACTGTTCTTCCCACTTAGAAAGGGGCATCATAATAACTGTAAGCAATGAGCTTCAACCCAAACTTTCCTTATAAAGCATTACCAATCTTTGAGGTGACAGATTATGTTGATGCGCTACTGGCAACCCTTCACGGAAATTGAAACCATCCGCCAGCAACTCGATAAAGCTTTTGACCAACGGGCAACAACGAGAGATAACTCAGAAACCACTTGGATGCCCGCTCTAGAATTGGTTGATGCTGGGGACAACTTCGTATTAAAAGCGCAACTGCCTGGAATTGACCCCAAAGACGTTGACGTTCAAGTCAGTCGCGAAGCAATTTCTATCTCTGGGGAACGCCGCTACGAAAACATAAACGAGAAATCTGGCTACGTCCGCTCTGAATTCCGCTATGGCAAATTCCACCGGGTGCTTCCCTTGCCCGCACACATTCAAAACGACTCTGTGCAAGCTGAATGCAAAGATGGCATTCTGACGCTAACGCTGCCCAAAGTGACTGAAGCCCGTAATAAAGTCGTCAAGATTAACTTAGCTGAAATTGCTGGAGCTACAACAAATCCTGCTTTGGAACAGGCTAACCAATAACGATCTGCTGTGCTTAATGGAGTGAGGCAAATTTTCCTTTCATTGAGCCTGATTGGATTTAGTTAACAACAACGGAACTGGAAAAGCTGATGCCGGGAGCTACACTTGCTCTCGGTATTCTTTATTTGGGAAAGCCTTAGAAAGCTACCTACAACTGTCCTGAACCCGCAGTGATTTCAGCAATGCTTACAAGGCCCGCTTCCCGTAAATGCAACATAGAGCACGGCGAGCAGAATACCCAACCGTGAACCCAGGAACATTGAAATCCCTCAATCCTCCGTTCCCCCCACTGCTGGGATGTCTGTGGCGACGGTTGAGACTGGAGGCGATCCCGGTCGTGAAAGAACCCGTCACACCTATGAAAAAATGGGCTGCGAGCTGTTACCAGTTGCCAGATACTTCAAGAAGCTCGGTAGCGCAGATGTGTTGATTTCGCGACCGCATTGTATCCTTCAACTTAATGCGATGCCCGATCTTGTAGGTCGGCTTGAAGGATGAAACCCGAGACTCATCACTGCTTCTCCACCTCAACCCTGTGCGGTTGTCCCATCGAATCATGTTTTGTTTCACGTTACCTGCTGAGCCACAAGCAAGGATTTGACAGACTCAACTCAACCTAACAGCCAGAAGCGAGCGCACTCGTTCCTGCTCCGCTCTGACATACTCGCCCGCAAACGACTCTCGCTGCATCGGAGCGGTAGGTTGCGACATGAGGTTAATACTGGATAAGACCGGTGTAGGGGGTGGTATCGTGTTATCTAGCAGATATAACGAATATCCGGGAAGGTAAGGGTATTATCCAGCACATCTGCGGTTGAATACATAGTTATATTTTTTTGGTGTCAAAAGTGCCAACAGCAACAATTGGAGAAAATAGATGTGGGATGAAAGATACAGTGCCCAAGAGTACGCCTATGGCACAAACCCGAACAAGTTTTTGGAAGCAAACGTCAGCACTATTCCAAAAGGTAAAGTTCTGAGCTTGGCCGAAGGAGAAGGGCGGAATGCCGTTTTCCTTGCGAAACAGGGTTATTCTGTAACCGCTGTAGATGCCTCTTTAGTTGGTTTGAATAAGGCCAGAAAGTTGGCAGAAGACAATGGGGTGATTGTTGAGTTTATTCATACTGATTTAGCAGAGTATGATTTAGGCGAAAATAAATGGGACGGCCTTGTATCTATATTTTGTCCATTGCCCTCTTCAACAAGGAAACAACTTCATAAAAAAGTTGAAGCAGCGTTAAAGCGAAACGGTGTTTTTCTGCTTGAGGCTTATACACCCGATCAGTTGAAGTATGGTACTGGCGGCGGAAATTCAGTAGACGTGATGCAATCTAAAGAATCTTTAAGCCTTGAGTTGGCTGGCTTAAAGTTTAGGCATCTAATTGAGCTTGAGCGTGACGTAGTAGAAGGTATTTATCACACTGGCATGGGCGCAGTAGTTCAGGCGATCGCCTCAAAAGAAATATAACATTCTGGTGAAGCGGATTGCCTGAAGCTGCTTAGGTGAGATGCAGAGATCCCAACCACCGCTGACCAGAACCGTTAGCTATCGTTGCACAAAGGTGTTGTACTCTCTCCGTACAGCCAAGAGTCTGTTTCTGGTGCCATCCCAAATGCAACTATTGGCACCGTTAAACCATTCGCGATCGCCTAGCTGCTTTGCTAGCCATTGGTAATACTTAGCGATCTGTTCTTTCGCGTTCCCTTCCACCTCAACCAGCAGTGCGATAGCCCAATCGAGTCATATTGGTTTCACGTTACCTAGTGAGCCACAAGCAAGGATTTGACAGGCCCAACCCAACCTACAGCGACAGGCGAGCGCACTCGTTCCTGCTCTGCGAAGGCTCCGCCTCAAGCAAACGGCAAAGCCGCATCGGAGCGGTAGGTTGCGACATAGGTTAATCTTGGAGAAGACCGATATAGGTGGTGGTATCCAGCAAAAGTGACGGATAGCACCCAAGAACCCGGACTTAACCTGCTTTCGTTTCTGTTTAATCCCTTAAAACTAGGGCGTTATCTAGCATATCTGACGGATAATCCACCGGAAGTAAAGGTGTTATCCAGCACATCTTTTGAATACTGAAGTTTCTACTGTCCCGGCTTAAACGGGTAGCCACGATGCTGATTAAGCAAACAAAAACAGCGCTAAGTTCCCTAGGTTATGAACTAGATTGCCGTGAGGAGGCTTTTGGCTATCTAAGGGATTCCTCCGATGTACTCGGACAGCCAGAGCAATTGCGACGGAGGATGCAACAAGAGGGTTACTTATACTTAAAAGCCTTTCTTAACTCTCAAGATGTTTGGCAAGCTCGTCAGGAAATTGCAGCTTGTTTAGCTGCTGAGGGAAGCTTGGAACTTGATAGCCCTGTTCTAGATTGCATCGCTAAACCGGGATTAAGCATGAATTTCCGTCCCGATTTAGCAAGCAGGAGTTCAACACTGAAAACACTGCTTTATTCGGGACGGATGATGGAATTTTTTGGAATTTTTTTAGGCGGTCAAGTCCGGCATTACGATTACACCTGGCTTAGAGCCGTCGCTCCAGGAAAAGGAACTTACGCTCATTGTGACATTGTGTATATGGGACGGGGAACTGACAAGCTTTACACGGCTTGGACTCCGTTAGGCGATATTCCTTGGGAATTAGGGGGGTTAATGATTTTGGAAAATTCTCATCATCTAGAGACTATTAAAAATAGCTATGGATGTAAAGATGTCGATCGCTATTGTGCCAACAGAAAAACGGCTTATTTGTATGCCTCCAATCAAAAATCGTGGGATGGAGCCTTATCGAAAAACCCGGTTTCTTTGCGCTGTAAATACGGAGGACGTTGGTTGAGTTCCGAATTCGAGGCTGGAGATGTTCTGATTTTTGGTATGTTTACCATTCATGCCAGTTTGGATAACCATTCTCCTTCTATTCGACTCTCCTCGGACAGCCGTTATCAATTGGCATCGGAACCAGTGGATGAAAGGTGGGTTGGCAGTAACCCTATCGGTCACTCTACTGCTGCTAAGCAAGGTCAGATTTGCTAGAAGAAGAAGACTTTAGTATTGTGTGTTTGAATTTAAGTTTAGTCGCTCCGCATCGCTACCGCACCGAGTTCAGCTCTGGGTTCTCCTAAAAGACACTTGAACCTCTTACTTTTTTGGGGAGTAAGCCCGGAGTTGATGGAACGTCCCCCAACCATTCCATTGGCCGTCTGGTGGCTCCCAATACTTGACATATCGAGCGGTCATCGGGGGAATTGCAACATCAATATCAAGTTTATTGAAACTGGTCTGTGGAGAGTAAGGATGGACTATCTCAGAAGCTAATCGCCAAGTTTTATTATCTGTTGAAACCTCAACGCGAAAGGTTAGTGAATTCTTAAAGGCACCATCCCAATCAATATTGTAGCCAACACCGTTGAGTGAATAAACCGCACCTAAATCGACAATTTGAAAGGTGCCAGTACCTTGATTGGTTCCGTTTCCCCACCGCCCCAGTTTTGGATAATTCGTTGTTGTTTGATAATCAGCCGGATCGTTAGCATTGCTCCAGCCAGGATAGGTAATCCCTCCGTTTCTGGCAATCACTGGTTTGCCAGCAGCTACGTTGGTGCCTAATATCGGCTTCGACGAAGTAATATTGCTTGGAGATGCTGATTCCACTGCTGGCGGTGGAAGTGTAGGGGTGTTTGATACTTGTTGAATCGATTGAGAACAGCCAGCCACAGCTCCCGTAGCGAGGAAGATCTGAGCAAACCAGGCACACGATTTTTTCATGATTTGAGGAGGGACGATCGCCCCAGCAAATTAGGCGTATTATCCAAGGATACGCTCGCCTCTGTTGTGAGGGAAACTAAAACCGAACCAAAAACCCAAACCCAACCCACAACCGCCACAGGTAGGCCATGCCCAAAATCCATGAGTGCGATCGCTTTTATGCCAGGAGAAGACGGTATTCTGAGTAATGGGAACAAAAGCGATCACCCTATAGAGAGATGAGCTTTGACGTTTATGGCAAAACCCAAAAGGTATCCAAAGAATTGGCGAGAGATTGCGTTATCCGTGAAAGAAAGTGCGCTCTGGCGCTGTGCTAAATGCAACCAACAATGCCTCCGACCCGGTAAGAAAAGTGGCTTAACCAAGTCCGAACGCTGTGCCTTAACTTTGACCGTACACCACCGCAACCGGATACCGGAGGATAACCGTCCAGAAAACTTAATAGCCCTTTGTACTGCGTGTCACCTTTCTTATCACAACCGCGGGCAATCCAACGTCTCGCCTGGACAATTATCGCTGTTCCCCGATGATGGCATTGACTGGGATATGATGGATTGCTCTCTGGAATCGGCAATTGAAAATATCAGAGAATATTAAAGAATTAGCAGAACTGCTTCAACCCTTGCAGCAAGAAGATAAAAATCTGCACGGAACACGCGCCGATTCTCACCAATACAAACTGAGGCAAACGCTTGCGGAAGCCGAGTTGCAAAGTTTCGAGCGGCAACATCAAATCAAGCTGCCCGAAGATTACCGTACCCAATTTATTTCTTTGAAGCTCCAGAACTCCCCGCTCAGCTTGAGTTAAACGAAGACAGGATAGTTATCAAAATCCATCTTTCGCCTTTCATCTTAGCCTAACCTTGACATAGTTGCTATTTGTAGGAAGCGCAAAGCAACCGACACAAACCGAGATTTTTTCCTTGCAAGGCAGCCTGTACCCCGCCATTTGGAGGGGGCTATTTTAACTATCTAAAACCACCGGATTTGGTGAGGTCAGACTTAAAGTGAAGCCAATACTATCATTTTATAACGTAATAAAAGCCAGCGTTTATGAAGAAAAAATCCTCAATACCAGATGCAATTCTGGCTATAGATTTTGGAGGCTTATCTACTAGAGTTTTCTGCCAAAGCTCGCAAGCAGGCAGTAAAGCAAGCTCCTTTGTAATGGAATCGCAGGTGGGGCCGGTGAGCCAAGACATAGCCAATTGTTTCACACAACCCAACCTCGCATCAGCATCTCCCGAAAATATTGCTTGGGTGGCAATTGGTAATGAATGCCGAGCCGTTGGCTACTTGGCAGCAGCGCAATTCAATGCTCACATCGGTTTAGCGGGACTGAAGTACAGTAGCGCTTTGTACAAAGCTCTAGCAGCTTTGTGGGTAGTGTCGCGGAAGTTAGATTTAGGCAGTCAATTTAGCGCTGCGATCTCCGTTTTCTTGCCCCCAGGCGAATTTAATGACTCCAAGCAATTTTTTGAGCTATTAAGTCAATACTCTGCTTCATTTGAAACACCCACCGGCAAGCTATCCGTCACCCTGGACAAAACCCAAGCTTTGCAAGAAGGTGGCGGCATTGCTTTGATCCACAACAGTAATTTAGGTTCAGCCTTCAAGCAGCGGGTAACTGCCTTTGTGATGGTAGGATTTCGCAATGCTTCGGTAATAGTTTCGGCACGCGGTGCTGTCGGTAAGGGCAAAACTTCAGACTTAGGAATGGTAAGGTTGGTGGATCTAGTTCAAGAGCGAACCTCTAACTACGATGCTTCCCGTTTGGCTTTATCAATCGCTCAAGCCGGCGTAAGCTACAACCGCCCTTACTTTTACCGAATTGTTCGGAATCGAGAGGAAACAGCGAAAGATCGAGAAGTTGACCAATTGATTGAAGCAGTCAAGCTGTCTCGCTTCGACTACGCTCGAATGCTATCTCATTGGATTAATGAAGTGCTGCCGCCCGATTTAGATGAAATTGTATTTTGCGGGGGGACTTCTGAATATATGAAGCCAGAACTGCGAAATCAGTTTTCTCATTATTCGCTATCTTGGCACGCAGGTATAACAGTGCCAAAAACGCTCGATCCTGATGGTTTAGGTTGCCGCATCGCTGATGTTTACGGACTATTTTCTTACTTCAAATCTCAGTTTGAGGTACTGAGGCAAAGGTCTGTTGCGGCAACTTCTCAGAGGGCAGAAGATACAACTTCCAGTTCAGGAGATGCTCCAGTCCCTACGACTGATATACAGAGTGTAAAAGAATGTGCTGAACAATCTATTAAGCCAAAATCTGAACAATCTACCAAGCCAAAATCTGAACAATCTACCAAACCAAAATCTGAACAACCTACTCACCCCAAATCCGAGCCACCTACTAAATTAAAACTTGAGCAATTTACTCACGCTAAATCCGAGCAATCTACTGAACAAAAATTTGAGGAATCTACTGAACAAAAGACTGAAGATATTACTGAACAAAAAATTGAGGAACCCGCTGAACAAAAAATTGAGGAACCCACTGAACAAAATACTGAAGATATTACTGAACAAAACACTGAAAATTGCGCTCAACCAAAGGCTGATTCAAGTATCAAACATAGCTGCTTAGATGATTCTAATAAATTGAGTGATGAGTCGTCGTCGAATACAGAACCTTCATTAGAGGAATCAGAAGGAAACTTAGATGCAGCTCTCTTATTGGGAGGGCCCTACCGAGGTGCTGGAAAGAAGGTGAGGAATTATGCCTAGAAAACGTTACAAGGAATTTTGCTGGCGCTGTCAAGTTTTGCCAGATTCCGAAGACGCTATCTTGCTATCTTACCTGCAAAATCATCCTTTTTTTAGTTTCCAGGAAACGATTTTACCTCTAATCAAAGCGCGGTGGCTGTTAGCAGCTTTACGCAATAGCGGTAGTCATTCTAGCCCAGACTTAGAGTATTTGAGGCGAGAAAGCATTAATTTTTTGCTCAGGCAGATAGATGAAGTTTGCCGAGATGCGGGATTTAACTGTACCGAGTTAGGAGTAATTGCCCCTGGTATTTCTTCGGGTTTAATTCCTTTAGCTACTTTCCCTCACTTATCGAATCCAGGTGCATCTATTGCTACGGAATTAACGGCCCCTGAGAGTTCAAATCCAGCAAGTTTGCCCGAAGAAAAAGAAGCAGAGGAATTTTCGGGAGAAGTTGAGTTTGAAAACAGCGCGTTTAACTTAGCTGGTTTCGATCCGGCAATGGTCGGGCCTAGCTTTAGTTAAAAATTATTAAGTCTTGAATAGACACCGACATCCAGCAAGGAGGAATGAAATGACTAACATGATTCACTTGGTTGACGGCGAGAAAGGTGGCGTTGGCAAGTCGATGCTAACTCGGATTCTGGTTGAATTCAATCAGAAGTATGAACTGCTGTACACGTTAATTGATGGTGATTTTCAAAATCCTGATGTGCAGCAGCGCTATCCTGAACACAATGCAAAAATCGTAGCTTTAGTTGAAGATGAAGAGAAGTTTTTCGATATCGATATTATTTTTGAAACAGCAGTAGAAACTCCTGTGATTGTCAATTTACCAGCTCGGGTTTACAGCATTATCAACAAATGGATTGACGAAGCTAATTTAACCTCTCCTGATTTTAAAGAGCAGTCAGGAGTTGATGTATGCAAGTGGTTTATTTGCGGGGGTACGACGGACAGCATTGAAATGTTTATTGACTCTTTCAACTACTTTGAAGGTCAGCTCAATCACATTTTTGTCCGCAATTTTGGAGTTTGCAAAGATTGGTCGCACGTACAAAGCCATAAGGAAATGAACAAGCTCATTAATAATTACCGAATTCCTGTGGTAGATTTGCCGGCTCTGAGTGCAAGAGAGCGCAAGTTTATTGATACGAAGCGGTTGTCATTTTCTCAAGCAATGAAACACTCAGAATTCTTCTTGATTAGTCAGCAGCGATTGCATACTTTTCTGGAAGACTGTTTCCGTCTGATAGAAGATGTAGGTTTGTTTAACAACGCACCCAATCGCAATAAAAAAGAAGTCATCGCTCCCTATGAACAAAAAAAAAATGAGGAAATGCAGATAGAAAATGAGCAACAAAATGAGTAACCAAATAAGCAACAGGTTGTAAAGTCTCAGGAGGCTGTAATTTGTAAAAAAGGTATCGTAAGCTTTTAAGAATCTAAATTAAGGCTTACGCACACACTCTAATGATAGGGTGTGCCGAAACCAGCCCGCTGGCTGAGTGCAATCAACGCAGTTGTGTGATCTCAGGCGTTGGATATTAGCAATAAACGTTGTTTATTGCGTTTAAATTCTGAAAAGAAGAAGATTGATCGATCGCCCGCTACGAGATTTCCAGGGTTTCAAAAACTTCTTCACCACTGGGCCAGCGGGCTGGGTGTGCCGAAACACATCTTAATACTACAGATAGTGTCTAAACCGATAATTTGCGGGTATTACTGTAAATTTTACAGTCATATCAATTCCGGTTGCACTCAGACATGATGTTGACTGTTGACCCTTCGACTACGCTCAGGGCGACGCTGTTGACTGTGAATCGAACAACTGAAAATTGCGCCGAGATAGGTGGCGACTTGTAACAATCATTCATGAATTGCCCTCTAATTTATCACCTGACGATGCAGCCGGAAACGATATCAATGGGTGATGAACTCGTTAGGAGACGGACAAAATATGAGTTCACACTATAGAATGCGCGATGCAGAACAGCATAAAGATTAGGATTTTGATTAGGTAGGAGGTTAAATGTCCGATCGACTTTTAGAAGAACTTTCCGAAGTTGACTCTGAAGAGTTTGGCGAGATATTGGAAACGCCAAGGGAACAGGGCAGACTTAATAATACCAAAAAAAATTCCATACAACCCACTGAAAATTCGCAAAATTTGCCCGATTCTCCAGATACATTTCCAGAAGATGCAGTAGAAGAAAAGTTGAAATTAGATGGGAGTAAGCTAAATGAAGAGGAATTTTGGGAACTCATAGACGATGATTCGAGGGAAAGAGAAGCTCTGAACAGAGATCCTTTATCTGGCCCTCCCATGTACGAGAGAGATACTGAGTCACTAATCAGCCAGGTACTCAAGGGAAAAGACTCCAAATTTCGCTCTCACATTATTCAGACAGCTTACCGATACGGTCTCAATAAAAATGACCCGCTTTTTATCGTATTGATGGCTACAGGTCAACTCGAACTGCTGTTAGAAAAAAAACCGCAAGAGATTGACCAGTTTTTCAAGAATTGGCAATCTCAATGGCAAGGTGATTTGAAAGATTCTCAAGCTGTCATCTCTCAAGAATTGGAACAAGTTCGCCAGCTTACTGAAAATTGGGAAAAAGAAAGCAGAGAGTTTTTAGAACGGCAGGGAAAAGCGGCTGTTAAGGTGCAACATCGCCACATTTCCAACTCAGTTTACACTCTAGTGCGACAAGCAGCTTTAGAGAAAGTTGCTCACGATATTTGGTCGGTGATTTTTGGGAGCGGGGTAGTGTTAGGGGCGATGGCGATTGGCGCGTTTATCGGGTTAGCGGTGCCCCGGTTCATTCCAGCGCCTGAACTCGACCCAAAAGGGCCGCGCCAGCTCACTTTAGAACAAGCCGTAGCGCTCGAATGGGGGCTGAGCAAAGAGGGTCAGTTTGCTCGCAAGAACGCGGATACAATTCAGTGGGCAACAAGCAATGAAGGGAAATATGCTCGCCAATTTATGAGCTGGAATCAAGCTTTGTTGAGCGAAAAAGGCGGCAAAAAACTGTGTGAAACTGAGATAAATCGATTGGGGGTGACGCTGACAGTAGAAGGTAAACCTGCACAAAAAGGATTTTGTACTTTGTGGATTCGCTCCCCTCAAGAACGACAGTTTGTTCCTTGAGGGCAAATACTAAAATCGAGAATGGGATGTAAATAAGTTAGCTTACCAGGAGAAATCTATGATTGCCAATTTGAACAATCAGCCGTTACCTGACCAAAATCAGAAGCAAGTGCAGTCGCAAATATCGGGTGTTTTAGTTGCACTAAACGACCCATTCGATGAGATGGTTTGGGATTACTGTTTGAGTCAAACATACCCAATATCGGAACAGATTAAGATTGTACTGAGTGCTTTCTGGGGACCGTTTGCTGCCAAAAATGCTAGCAAGTCTCCCGAGCGAGTGCGAGCAATAGCTTGTTATTCACTGCAACAATTAGCAGCTCAACAAAAATTGATTGACTCAGTGTTTGAACTGTCAAGTGAATCAACTAAAATTTCCGAAGTTATTGCTGTTCCCAAACGGAAAAATAGTTGCAAGGTACTCAATCAAGCTTGTGTTTGTTCTCAATCTGTTCTAAATACTGCAATTCGGTGGGAGTAAGAGCCGTTGTTCTTTCTAACAAGTTCAGAATTTCGACTTCAAACGGATCTAGATTTCCTAATTTGTGAAGTCGGTCAGTGCGATCGCAAATTTCTTGAAGTCCGGGTTGATTGTCTAGCGGTACAGCAGTGAGAGCCGAGTGCTTGAAGGTGTATGACTGCATAGTAACGGTGGGGATGTGTCGCATCCACACAGTGGCCGTTTTCTCGCCCACTGACTGAATGCGGCCTAACCTGCCGTTAACATCTTCGCGATCTGGCGCGTACACTTCTACTAACGAACCAATTTTGAGCGTTAGGTGGTGAGCGATGGCAGGTTGCTTTTCAGGTTTCACTTTCCGGCATCGCCCCTGTAAAGTTTTGGCAACTTGAGCCGGACGACTGCGAGCATCATTGGCCAAAGCAAGAACTTCCTTCTTTGTCAGCCCAGCAGAGCGGTTAAGAATCTTCCACTTCACATCTTCTCCTCCAATAGAACTAAGAGCATCCACAGCTCGAGTAAACTTGGCATCCCGGTAAATCGTTCTGGGGGAAGCTTTGAACCGTTCTCCCAACTCTCGTGCTGTTTTGTCTGTCAAGCTGACATTTTGACAGCTTGCTCCTTCTGGCATTGTTTTGTCTATCAAGTGGTCATTTTGACAGCTTGCCTCATCTGGCATTGTTTTGTCTGTCAAGCTGCCATTTTGACAGCTTGCTCTATCTGGCGATATTTTGTCTGTCAAACTGTCATTTTGACAGTTTGCCGAACGCTTGCCCCCGTGAGATTCCTTGGTCAGCTCGTACCAGGTGCCGCGCAGGTAGCTAACGGATTCTGGCGTCAAGCTGCGCCGTCCCAGTTGGTTGGCGATCGTCCAGACCTTGACTGCATTCCGGCTGTCGAAAGACATCTCTATAATCTGGTAGGGTATGTCGTGCGCGGTACATATAGCGTACCTGTTATGACCGTCGATGAGAAGCTTTTCCTCAGCCCAGACTACTAACGGGTCGCGGCATCCTTCCTCCAGAATGCTCGCTTGCAGGGCAGCTTTTTCATCTTTACTCAGGGGAGGGATGAGGGATTGGAATTCAGGGTCGATTCGCAGTTGTTTCGCAGCACAGGAGGTAATACGCCCCCCAATACCCCCCGGCAAAACAATTAACGCTTGCGGCTCCCGATCGTCTGCTCCTGATTGCATTTGACGTATTCCTGGCGAGTTTGTTGAATGCAAGGCTCGCCCGCGCTGACTCCTGTGCTCCGCAAGCGGCTACGCGCGGGCAGAAATTTCCTTGAACTATTCAACACTAACATAGTTATCGTCGAGAAGCCTCCAGAAAATGCGAAAATAGTTAAAAAAAGGAAATGCTATCGACGCTATGCCACCTAGGAAAGGAATCCACCCCCATCCCAACTCATTAGCCAACCTCAACCGCTCTGGGGGACAACCTCGCTATGAAGAACCCAAGAAGCAAAGAAATATCCAGGTTACGTCGGTAGGATGGGAAGGAATTCGCGCGATCGCCATTGAACGCGGATTGAGTCTCAACGAATTGATCGAACAGATTGGCAGGGGTCTGATTCCCCTTGACACTGGTGAAAAAAGTAACTAATTGCCAGATATGGAAAGGGAGGTTAGAGCAAAAAAACTTTCTATCAACTCGTTACTAGAAGCTTTATTGATAGTAATAACGGTGTTTTTATCGGTCAAAGATTGTTAAAATTTACGGTATTGTGCGGTGCAAATGTATCAGAATAAAATATAATGATTCAATCACTTCCAAAACTTATAACTGTTGATGAATTTATTACTAACTACGGCGACAGCGGTTGTTACGAACTCATTGATGGTGAATTAACCGAAATGGAACCAACAGGGCCACACGAACAAGTATCCGGGTTTCTGGGACGAAAACTGAATGTAGAAATTGACCGCTTAGATATACCCTACCTTATCCCCCCTCGCTGTCTCATCAAACTATTAGGAACAGCAACAGCCTTTCGCCCCGATGTGCTTGTATTAGACCAAACTCGACTAATTAATGAACCTTTGTGGCAACAAGAACCTGTAATTACATCAGGTTCTTCAATTAAACTGATTGCTGAAGTTGTTAGTACCAACTGGCAGAACGATTACGCCCGCAAAGTTGAAGATTATGCTTTGCTAGGAGTGCCTGAGTATTGGATTGTTGACTATTTGGGTATTGGTGGCAGAGAATATATTGGCAAACCAAAACAACCGACAGTTACTATTTGTACGCTGCGAGAAGACGAGTATCAAAAACAGTTGTTTCAAAATGACGATCGACTTATTTCCTCAATCTTTCCCGACTTGCAATTAACAACGCAACAAATCTTCGCGGCAGGCAGATATGCTGCTATCTAGCTTATATCCAGGTAACGTCGGTAGGATGGAGAGAATTCGTGCGGTCGCAATTGAACGGGGATTGAGTTTCAATGAGTTGAGCGAACAGATTGGCAAGGGTCTGATTCCCCTTGGCGCTGAAGAAAGTAACTAATAGCTTGGTCAGGTACCAATTCACTATGAAGCTGCATTTAATATAACGCTAAGGATATAGTTCCAACCAGAAAGACATCAGCCTCAATTAGTGTATCTTCATAGTGAATTGGTAGGAAAAGGAGGATTCACTCAAAAAAACTTTCTATCAAATCGTTACCATAAGTTTTTTTGAAATAAAAGACTAATTGGCTTGTTGATTCTCCGAGCGTGCTAACTAACTCTCAAAATTTGCTCAATTAGGGAGACAACTTGCTGCGGTCGATGCTGAAAATGCTTCTTGATTTGAAATTTTAACGAATCTGCTGGCACATCTTTTTTGTTTAGTTTCAGGCGAATATGCTCACTTCGTGGGAGAGTGGAATTGAGCGCTCGAATAACGGTGTGGCATTGTCGGAGAGTGAGGCTATCGACTTGGATGAAGGGTAGATTTAATGTGTCGGTATCGAGTTGAATATTAGAAGCAAATTCTGCTTTAACTTGTAGCGAAGAGGTGAGGCGCTGTTCTTCTGTGGGTTCTGGAGTTGCTGCCGATTCGGTAACAGCAGGAAAGGAAGCAATTTCATTGAGAAGAGGCACAAAATCGGGGGCAAGTTCTGCTGAGAGTTTTTCAGAAGGATTCATTCGCTTCGATGCTAACAGCGTAGCGATATAGTGAACAATTAAGCCACCATAACCAAAAATTACCACAATTTCAATTGTGAGGGTGAGAAAATGCTGAATATGTTCGTACATGATTATAATTTGCAAGTGGAACATCTCTCAAACGCGCTCGCGTTTAATATCAAAGCTTTTTAACAAAAACAGTTATTTAATTTATTGCAAAACGGTTTTACGCTGACTTATTGAGTAACCTACATTCTCGGATAAAACCAATTAACCATAACTTACGGTTTGTAACTGTGTTGCAAAGGTTTGAGATTATTCACATTACTTGCGGAAGCTTTCCTACGCTCGATGGTAAACTCCGTCAAGGGTTCAGAATGACATTTAAGTTATTACTCCAAGCGCTATTAACTAAATCCTTCTGAGAATGCGATCATAAATGTGGCAAATCGAACTGATGCGGTGGGTGGGCGGGCAAATAAAATCCTGCTCCAAGCAGGATTTTATCCCCTTTATCGGGGGTCGTCATTGATTATTTGACAAAATCATCAATCTCTTCATTATCGTCAGTTGCCTTTTTCTTATGAGAAGCTTTGACTGCCGACTCGATATAACGGAAGTGCAAGTCAATCACTGCTTGCTCAGATGAAAGCCAGTAAACGTTGCTCAAGATTTCTTCAAGCATCTCGTCAGCCGAGTAGCCTTCATATTGCTTGTTAAACCAAGTGTTGAACGCTTCCCAGTCAAGAGCTTTACCTTTCTGCAACTGTCGTTGTTTGGCACGTCCCGTTAACTCGCGGGCAACGTGCAAAAACATCTCGAAGCGCTGTTCTTCAAGAGTTTCTGCAAATTGCTTTTGCATCGGAGTTGGAGCGGATTTGCGATTAGCCATGATTAAGCCTCAAGCGTGTTTTTTCTTCACAACTAAAGCGACGGCAGTCTGCTAATTACAATTAATTAAAAAAAATTAGTGGGTGGGTGAGTGGGTAAAATTAAATTCACAACCAAGGTTCAATTTTCCTTGATTGTGAATTTGTTGGGTATGCTTCCCAGAGCGCCCTGATTCGGACGGTGGCGACAATCATTACCCTGAAATGAAGGGGAAGGGGAAGGATAATTTTTTTAGTAATAACGCAATTTTACTAAAGTTTTTCTACCTTTCTCCCAAGTTTTTCTACCCTTTCCGTTCCTTCCCCTTCCCCCTCCCCCTCCCCTTATTAAATGAATTGCGATTCGTGGAAAAGGCCTCGATAGAGGCAAAAAAATGCTCTGCTTTTTCAGCAGAGCTTTCTAATCAAACTTTAGCAATTATTCGTCGTCTTCCTCAAATTCTTCGTCTTCGTCTAAACTAAAATCATCCTCCTCATCGTCATCATCCTCATCCTCATCCTCATCGCCTTCCTCGTCATCGTCATCCTCATCAATTTCATCGAGTATGTCATCAATTTCATCATCTTCATCATCGAGTTCGTCGTCATCGAGTTCTTCAGTATCTTCTTCAGAGGATTTAGCTAACTCGTTGCGACGCTTTAAGCTTTGAGCATTGAACTCCATTAAATCGGCAATGGCAGCTTGCGGGTTGTCAGCAATTGTATCGTAAAGTTGGCTCATCGCTAAGGCAACAACTTCGACATCATACTTGAGTTCATCGGGTCGGCCAACTAGCTTGGGAAACACAGTATTGTTCCACTCTTGCCAGTCGAACTTTTTACCATTGCCATTACCGTTGCGCTTATTCAACTGAGCTTGAATATCCAATCCCAGTTTTTCGCGAATTGCGTGGCCAACCTTTGTCGAAATACGGCTATCGCGACGCTGAATTGTCACACCGTACTTCTTATGAATTGTATTGCGAATCTGTTTGACTAGCTCGACAGCAAGTTGCTCGGAGCTGAGGTTAGGTTGAGGTTTTGATTTAGCTCCATTGTTACTGCCGACTGTTTGACTGTTCTGTTTTTCGGGCGGTTTTGATTTAGCAGGCACTGGTGACTGAGAGCGATTTGGAGTGGCTGCTGTTTGTTTTTTAGTTGTGGCCATGATTGACAATTTAACTTACATAACATCAATTTATGAGTGCCGTTAGGCACAATTACCCCCTCCAGTTGAGGGGGAGAATTTCGCTCATTAGCAGGAAGTTAAATTTTAATTACATTAGTTAAATTTTATGTTAAATCTCCTGTAAGTAGTGGTGTATAACGCATGAAAATTTTCAATAACTGGTCTAACTTAAGAGTTATTCAAACTCCCATTATTGCCCTCGAATATTACAGTGCAGATCGCCAAACAATCTTGTCATCATTTCATCAGTACGCTAATGAGTGTTGTTTACCTGTTTATTATTGGAATCCGGGCTATGCAACTCTTCAACAGGTGCAGTCAACTCTTCAACAGGTGCAGTCAACTCTTCAACAGGTGCAGTGTTTCGATAAACATCTCCCAAATTTAGGTTTTCACTCAAACATGACAAGCGTTTCAGATGCTTTTTCAGAGATGTATAATAGTGAATGCGTCCTCTGCAAAACTGAGCTATCTGTCGAAAGCGATGTCCTGCAATTTCTGCTGGAAAATGACTATCCCGGTATCTTTTTGTTAGAGGATATTTTGGAGTCAGACAGTACCGAACAGCCTCTTATCCGCCGTTATTCTCAATTGGCTAACGCATTCTTTGAGCTGAAAGGGCGTTCAGCCGAGCTGAAAGGGCGTTGGGCCAACCAATATTGGGTACTGCTGGGTGAGTACATCCAACTGCCATCAAAGCTAAGTCCATTAATTCCTCTACTCAAATGTCCGTTACCAGATCGCTTTGAAGTCGAAGTTCTTGTGGATAATTTTTGCGATCGCAATTGTTCCCTTGATTTTGGTTCAGATGCGGTAGCTGCTAAAAAACGGCTGGCTGTTTCTAGTCTAGGGCTGCCAACTGCTGAAATTGAATTAGTGTTAGATCGATCGCTCTCTGTGACCGCTTCAGTTGTCCAAATCGCACAGTTGGTATTGGAGCATAAAATATCGCAACTTCGAGACCAGGGGTTGGAGTTCATTGCTTCTCCAGACGTGCCTCATGCTGGCGGTTTAGATTTATTAGACGCTTATTTGAGCGAAGTCGTAAAGCTGTCAGAAGCTGATGCCAAGAAATACCACCTCAGACCTCCCAAAGGAATGCTGCTGTGGGGGCCGCCGGGGACGGGCAAAAGTTTGAGTGCAAAGCTAGCTGCTAAGAAGCTAGGTTATGCGCTTTTAGCAGCAAGTTGGGGCAATATTCTAGGTTCCTCTAATCCCGATCGCGCTCTCAACAAAATGCTGGATACAGCGGATAATTTGGGCGGCTGCGTGCTATTTTTTGACGATTTTGACAAGGGTTTTTCTGGCTGGGAATCAAATGCTGATGGCGGTGTAGCTAGGCGGCTGTCACAGAAATTGCTCACCTGGATGCAGGAACATGAGAGCCCCGTGTTAATGTTAGCTACTGTTAACCGCTTAGAAATGCTGCCGGCTGAACTTATCCGCAGATTTGACGACGGCGGAATCTGGTTTGTGGATTTGCCACACAGCGGCGCTCGCTATGAGATTTTCAATTTGCACTTAGCTAAGTATTTCCCAGAGCAATTCGGGGAAGGAAAAGAGAATCTTTGGAGCGACAGGCAGTGGTATTCATTACTATCTGATTATGCCGGAGCAACGAGTGCTGAAATTGCGATCGCAGTTAAACGCTGTGCCCAGCGAGCTTATTGTGAAGGGCGACCTGGTAAAATTGAATTGGCCGATCTGCGTTATCAGAGAACTCAGTTTGTGCTGTCGTCTGAGCGTTCTTCTGAAGATATCCAGGGGATTCGCAACAAAGCGTCCTTTGCTCGACCTGCAACTGGGAGGGATGGGTCTAAATTTGCGGCTGCAGAGCAAGAGTTATTCGAGTATCGGCCATCTGCTTACGATCAAACTTGAGTGCATGATAAATCGCAATAGCATCGGTTCGTTTTCTCCCTACTCCCACTCCCCCATCTTTCCCCGTTAATCTCTTACCCTCCCCAACTTTCCATCACCTTAATTTCTACCTCGCAAGGAATCGGAGAGAGAAATTTATTCCCGGCTCTCACCATACATTTTTTAAGCATTGCTTTAACGTGGTTTACTTCTTCGATAGGACTCTCTATTAAAATTTCATCGTGAACCACACAAATCAGTTTAGCATCCGTGCAGCTTAGAGGTGAAAAAATGAGAGCAAGAGCGAGTTTAGTAATGTCAGCGCTCATCCCTTGAATTGGGTTATTTAGCATTTCGTTAAGCAGCGGTTTAGTATCTTTTGACCATAATCTCCTTCTGCCTAAGACTGTCCGACTCTCTCGAATACCTCGGCTCCAGGCGCTCCGAACTTTGCTGTGAAATTGTTTGATACCTGTATAGGATTCAAAGAACTTCTTACGAAAGTGTGAAGCTTGTTGCAGCGTTAAAGTGACTCCATGCTCTGCTTGAGCCATATTCTTAAATTTCGTAACTCCCATGCCATAAATTAAACCGAAGTTAATGATTTTACCGAGCTGTCTGTCTTCGAGAGTAATTTCAGATAAGGGTTTTGCCAGCACCAAAGAAGCTGTCAGAGAGTGCAAATCTTCCCCTTGAGAGTAGGCTTTCACCATCGTGCGATCGCCCGAAACCTTCGCCATGATTCGCAGTTCAATCTGGCTGTAATCGGCTTTGAGCAGGACGTAACCGGGTGCAGCTTTAAAACACTGTCGGGTTTCCTTATCTCTGGGGATATTCGTTAAATTTGGCTCTCGACAACTAAACCGTCCTGATCTAGCACCAATCTGAAACCAATTGGGATGGATGCGCCCTGTAATCGGATGAATGTGTTCTGGCAAACCCAGAGTAAAAGTGTCGATACGAGTAGATAAGCTGCGGTACTCTAACAGTGTTTGAATCACAGGATACTCGCCTTGCAAAGGAATTAAATGTTGAGAGCTAGTGGAAGTAACAGGAATCCCTTTTTCTTGCAAAGCCGCTAAGACTTGCTTGGGAGAGCGAGGATTAATTGTATCCGTAAATTCGGGCAGCAGAGAGATTTGTTGGTGAGGGTTAGGTCGATGGAGTTGTGAATTAATTTCTTTTAAAAGAGAGTCGCGTTGATGACAGAGCTTGGCTCCCAAAACTTTCCACTGTTCTCTATCTAAAAGCATTCCGTTGAGTTCCATAGAAGCCACCGCAGGCAGACAAGCAAACTCTAGTAAAGCAGTTTTGCCAAGCTTAGAAGCTTTCAGTTTTTGTTGCAGAGCAGCAGCCAGCGGGAGTAAGATTGCAGCATCGGTAGCAGCATATTGCAGTTGAGCGAGTGTTAAGTTTCCCGACCAATCGCTAACTTGCTGCGTTTTGTCTAGCTTTACTTTCAACAAATTCTCAGTGGCAGCCTCTAGGGACAAATGGCGTTTTAGTCCAGCCGTTAGCACTCGGTAAGCCAAATAGGTATCGAAAAAGGGTTTGGATGGTTCTAGTCCGGCAAAAGTGAGCATTTGCCATTCAAATTTGAGGTTGTGACTTACCTTCAGTGCAGGACTCGCTAAGAGCAAGCGTAATGGTTCGAGAGAACTCGGTTCAATGGCCCATAAATCTACAATGATTACTGGATGGTCAGGAATGGCAAGTTGTAACAATCTAATTTTGGCTTTGTAGGGGTCAAGCCCTGTCGTTTCGCAGTCTATACCGATGATTTTTGCTTGTTGGAATGGTTGAAGGGCTGTTTCAAGATTGAAAGCAGTATCGATTAGTTGGTAAGGAGTTTTAAGTGTAGCTTGCAACTGAGGTTTTTGATTGTTATCGGTTAAAATAGTTGGAATAGCTGTTAATATTTCAGGCTTAAGGGGCGGATTAGCTCTCATCATTACTTTCGTTTCCAAAGGAGAGTAAAAGGAGCCGGGGCTGTCAATACCTGTCCGGTGTTTTGAGTAACGCTTGAGGATGTCTTGTGGAGTTAGCGGTTTCATTGCACGATCGCCAAAAATTTTCAAAGCTGCGATCGCGATCGCGGTTTAAAAAATAAACTCGATCGAGTTGAAGCAGCGCAATCTTGACCAAATAATGAGTGATGAGTAATGAGTAACAGAAGTAATTGGGGTAAACCCGAGATCCGCGCCGTCAATCGAACTGACAATTATCGCAATCTTAACAATCCTGAAATCGGAACAGAGGCGGCAGCAAACGACAGCAGCAAAAACTCTCCAACTGCACGTAAAAAAACCTTTTTTATGTTATATTTAAGATAAAATTTTTCAGGGAAACCCTATAAGCTATGGCACTTTACAAATCCCGCTAGCAAGCATAGAAACGATTACTTTGGAGAAAATTTAATGACTGTAATTAGCAATCATTTTGACCTACTCTATTTCACAAATTGTAATTTAGATCGACCTTTAATCCGCGATTCAAAAATTGTCATTCCCACCCGTCAACTCGGCTTGCTACCAAATCATCCACTTAATCCCCAAAATGAAATAACTTTTCTGCCAAAATCTTACCTAATTTTCGATGGCGTCAAAACATCGGTACGCCAATTAACCGGATATGTAGAAGAGCCTCCCGGCTCCCATGATTTCAAGCCTCTCGAAAAAACCTCTAGAACAGTTATAGATGATGATTTTCCAAATGTTGGTAAAACTGTCAGCTTATTTGGACTAGAAGGTGTTTTTGAAAACCCATTAGAATGGGTGGATTGGGAGATAGAAAGTGCATCATTTTATTTGATAGAATATTTAGCATATGACAGTAATTTACCGAGTTGTGGATAAATATAACTAAGTTTATTCTACAATGATACTTATCAAGCATCAATTTGATGTTCCTAAATCCAGGGGGAAATGTTGTATTGTTTGGCAAGCAATTGCTTTTGAGGCAAGCACAGTTAACGTAACTTAAAAAGTAGTTTATCGAAAGCGCAGACAAAGATGATTAATCTGATACAAGAGCGTGCTACCAAAGAGCAACTTGAAGAAATGTTGGAAATCCTGAGCAGTTATATTAAACTGGCAGTGGATATCGAACGGGGAATTTTAGCTGGTGGTGGAGAGCTTCACGCTGACTGCGAAGCTGTATTGCTGGAAAATGGGAGCAAGCAAGTAGATATTTGGGGAGCAGATTGGTATCCGCTGACACAAGAAGTAGGTTATGAATCTCTCATCAATATCCGCCCCCGCCAAAACAATCGTTCGATGGAAATTCAAGATCCGATGATTCGAGATCGAGTTGCTCAGATCGTTCAACGGCTATTAGGAGAGTTATGAGAGATTGGAATGCTTTAAAGTCACGCTATTTGCGAGACGAACTGCCGGTTCGTCTGGGAAATTTAGCATCAAATTTAGCGCGAATCAAATCCCGCTGTCAAAATACAGCTCATGGCGAAATAATTGAAGATTTACTGCAAGAAAGCAAGCTGTTTATTGAATGGACTGCTGCCGATACAGAGATAGAAATAGCTGCTGAGTTAGTTGAGTTGCAGGTTCAGTTAGCTTGCTGGCAGTATTCTTGGGCTGAGATTCGATCGAACGTTCAGCAACGAATAAAAGTTAGCGAACAGGTAAAAATCTGGTCAGAAAAAGTGCTGAATATGTCGGGTTTGTTGGCTGCGAATTAGACAAGTGCGCGATCGCTCTTGATGCGCGATGTGCTATTTTCTCCATAAGAGCGATCGCGTTATGCAGTTGCAAATTCCGTAAACTGACGCAAACGCGGTGGATGAAAGGCGAGGACAATATCTTCACAAGACACCTCCGCTTGCAGTAAATCGGTTGCGATGCCGTCCTCAGTCCGGTCTTCTTCAATCCAGATTTTTCCGTCTTTCAGGCGAACGTGAATGACATTGCGGTTGATGCGGTTATCTTGATGCCATCCCATTTTCATGAGAAGATAAGTAGTTGCACATAATTAATTACACAGATTCTCGGCTCAAACCCTTACAAGCGTAAAGAGTCTTTATGTAATTAATTTTGTTTGGTTACTTAGTGCTCGCGAATCGGGTCGAACAGCAAAACAGATTCGACATCGGAATTGCCCGAAGTTAGCTGCTGGTATTCTTCGAGGATTTTTTAGATTAAGCTTCGGTAGCGTTCGAGTTTATCCATCTTTCAATGATCTCCTGGATTGGATCGAAAACCAAAACGATATTTCTTATCCAAATTTTTTATTTAAAATCGTCAGTTAAGTCCAAGGAAATAACTCGATCGGGCGCAAGAAGACCTCCGACTTTTATTAGTTGCAATTCTCCGGTTTCTTGCGGATACTGTGCTTTCACTCGGGCAATTGCTGCATCTAAACTAGAAGCCTGAGCAATATACACTTTTTCCAGAGAGCTTAGCACCCAAATAGGTTGGGGCCACTTATGTCGGGGTTGTAGAACACAATTGTGCATTACTTGGCAAGTATACAGAACAATTTGCTCGATCGCGTTTGACGAACAAAACTCACCCAATTCCGATTCAATACACTGTTTGAGTTCTCGTGCCGGAATGTATTCTGCAACTGATTCAAAGGGCGTTAATTTCGGTTGTGGATTAGACGTTCGAGTGCTTTCTTGCACTACTAGCGATTCTATAAAATAACTCACTTGGGTGACGATCGAGTCAAAATCTACCTCCATCAATAAATGACCTAAATACTCCCTCAACAAATTTCTTAACTTCTCATCAGATATATTGATGCCGCAGGTTTTTAGATAAACTGAAGGTCGATCTCCTAAATTCCGACCACAGCCAACTTCTCCGTTAGCTGCATCTTCAGCTTCTACCAGTTCCATCAAACGCTGGTGGCGGATTGTATCATTTATTGTGGATTGAGGCTCGGAGGGAATTGATTTACTCATATTTCTGTCCTTAATGTTTCAAAGTAATTAAGATTGTCGGGTTCTTCAGGATCTGGGCCGCAGTCCAACAGCCCCACTCTCAACTTTCTATAAAATGGTAGCGCACCCGGCAGAGCGTGCAAACCTATCCTTCCTAGATATCCTAATTCTTCGCTGCGGGCGATCGCAAAATCTATCAGAGTTCCACCTACTCCTTTATAAGTAGGAGGATTGGTGATAGCATGTCGATTCCAAGGAGCCGTTGCTAGGGCTCTGACATACACCAATCTACGTCTTAATTGAGACTCAATATAGCAGCGTTTTTTTAGGATATCAATTGTCATTAAACCCTGAGTTGTGCCATCGCACTCAATGGCATATAGTTCATCTCCCGGTAAAAATTTAGTTCGATAGCTTTTGCTCACCCAATCCCAGTATTCATCCTCTTCCCCGCTTCCCCTCAATATTGGTTCCCAAAGGGTTGCGGCATCATCTAAATGCTTTTGGGCAACAGAGGTCAGGATGGCATCAACCACCTGCATATCTCGAACTCGAAGAAGCTGGATGGGGCGATTCAATTGCAACACCTAACTCGATAACTAGATTATAGCCTAATACAGTTTCTAACGTTGATAAATTTATCAGCGAAATTTGGAAAATCTTCTGTTTGAGGAATGGTTAAAAGAGAAACTACAAAATATGAATGTCAAGTTGAATTACTAGCTTAAATTGAGGCGAGCGCTTATACTTGATACTTTTTGTCAACCTCTTTTACTGAACTGGCGTTCTAAACAACTTTCATAGAGCTGCCCCCTCCAAATGGAGGGGGTAATTTTTACTGAACGAAATCGCTCACAGGGATGAAGTTGCAAAAACTAAATGCGATTTAAGTTAAAACTATTCACCACATAAACTAAGAAAAACCATGCACAATTCATCGAGCGAACCTAATTCCGGCTATAACAACTCCGGTTACGAATCGCAACCCGATTTGACTGTCGGTTACTCATCACCTAGGGAAGTTCGTCAAGGTAATTTTGACGACGCTTACCAAGAAAATGTTTATGATTTGTCCAACTTAGCAGATACTCCTTGGACAGATTCAGCAGTCCGGTCGAATCCACAGTTGGAACTGGAGCTTGATTAAAGAAAAAAGCGAAGATCGAGAAATGCAGTCCTGGACGCATCAACTCAGAAAAAATAGAGCAGCTTTCTTTTTCGCGATTTTAGTTAACATCAAGAGGATTTCCATGAACAGTCCCAAGCCGTTAAAAAAATCAAGCCAGATAGGCTCTGCCTTAATAGCTGCCAGTACACTCTGCCTAATTTTTGCTTTCATCTGCATTACTTTCTTCAGCTTTCCATCAATTGCTAGCGCTAGTTCCTTACCTACTAAAATTTGGGAAAAAGAACAATCTAGAGTTTTGCAGCCAGATTGGAGCCAGATTACCTTTAGTTCCCTGCCCGCCGTTGCTAGTTCTGGAAGTTCTGGCGGTCGAAGCTGGCAAGCCGGCACTACTGTTGACAACATCTTGAAGCTGGGGGACATTAACGATGTAAAACCTGAAATTCTATCTTTGCAAGCAATTGAACAATTGGCACTAGGGGATATCAATTTAGAGAATATCAGCTTGTCAACATTTCCCTTAGCTGGTAAGCAAACTGTCGGTCACTTGGCTGAAATTGTTCCGAATCTGGGTCAATTTCAATTGAGCGATGTTCCTCCAATTGCTTCTTTATCTTCTCAAATAGCCGGAGTGAACCCTAACATCAGCCAATTGCCAATTGGTCAAGCTGTAAAACAAGTACCGCAATTAGCGCAGGCAAAACTTAACCAAATTGACCTATCTGAATTTGCGATCGCCCAAATCCCCAACCTTAATAGCGTAAATTTAGAACAGTTCTCTGGCTGGTCAGAGGAACTTATCAGCAATATTCCGCTGCTGAGTCAAGTCCCGCTTTCTAGCTTTCCGGTTCCTATTGCGTCTATTGGCAGCACAATTATGCGAATTGACATGATTTACAGTCGGTACGAGAGCAAGCGCAATAACACAATTTCTGGTTCTGATGTAGAAGGATTTGCGGTAGCCTGCGAGAAAGATTGCGCTTATATCGAATTCGACGACATGGAAAACGTCGGTCGCCGCGCCACAGGGCCACTAGAAGGCAAGCAGTGGATTAGCGGCAAATATCAGGAAGTGCGAGGTGGTTCTGGTTGTTTGAGCGGTTGGGAACCGACGGGCCGGCATCCTTTTGGGGAAGTGTTTAAAGTAGTGGTAATGGAACCGTCAGAAACCAGCGATAGTGTTGACACGGCTCTGTACTTCAGGTTTAGTTTGCCCTGCGGCAAATCGCCTTACATTATTGGCCCCGTTCCGTTTCTCAGTTACAGCGTTAATTCGCCTATGTTTGTCGGTCGATTGGAGGGTGGTTCTTCTAACAGTATTTCGCGTTCAAAAGGCGTCGCATCCGAAACAAAACCTTCAAAGCCAGTGAGTTCCAATCAAGCTAAAGAAAACACTTTACCAACTCAGCCTCTACCTGAATCAAAGCGAGAGTGCGCGCGCCCAGCGACTTACGTGAGCGGTGTGGATGTGGCTTCATTAGGGGAGGCATTAGCGAAGCTTTCTGAAGGAATCGCCAATTTGGAAAGTGCAGCCAGTGGCGACTACGAAGCCATTGGCGAGATGGTTTGTACCGAAGGATCTCGCAACTGCGGGCGGGCGATCGGTCGCTATCAGTTGATGAGTTACCGGGAAGACGTGCAGCGTGCTGTCAGCTCAATTCCAGGGGGGCCTAACTTTATCCTAAACGTCAACAAAGGCCAAAAACCTACAAGAGAGGAACTCTTCCAATATTTTCCTCCTGCTGTTCAGGATAAAGTCTTGCAAAATTCTCTAGCTGAGAACTTAGTCCGCAGCCAACAGGAAATTGACCCTAAAACTGGGCAGGTGTTCAAGGGCGATCGCTTAATTGAGCGAGTAGCACAGAAACACTTTGGGGGTTCGGGCAGTAAAATTGATGCCAGCTATTCCAACATTTTAGGTGGCTACTCTCTCAAACAGTACGGGGAAAAAGTTCGAGAGCTTTATAACCACAATACCAGCGACAATTGCCAAGCTAATTCTGGTGACAGCAATGGCATCAGCAACTCGGTCGGCTCCGGCATTACTTTAAATGCTAGTTGGAGTATTAAGGTTGCGCCCTTCCTCAGCTCTTTTTTGGTGGGATTGTGGTTTTTAATTCGACTTTTTCATAAGCGAAAGCAGCAAACTTTTTTGATACTAATCGGTTTGGGGATAGCAGTTACTCTTGGCACGGCTGCGCTCTCCCATTGAACCAGGGGAAAGAGGAGGTGGAAAAGCAAGGTATTAACAACTCTAACAACCTTCTCCGCAATCAGGACGTTTTTAATTGCTGAAAGCAGTGATTTTATAGCACTAATATCAATTCCGGTTGTATCGGAATGATTGGGAGCATCTCATATTGGTAAAAACACTTCTTCTTCCTTCTTCTTTCGGACTCTTTCCTCCTGACTTCTGGCTCCTGGCTCCTAACTCCAATTTTGGGCTGGGCTGCTTTCATTGAGATGCTCCCGAATGATTAAACCACAGAGGGCACAGAGGACACAGAGAAAGAGAAGAGAGAGATAATAATTCCGATGTCAACGGATTAGATATGACTTGTCCCTAAGCTGTGCACGATATAAATTGTAGAGTCGTTTTGTATTCCCCGAAGCAAGTCATAAAAATTGACGGTAAGATTTAGAGATACAACAGCTTACTTCAACAAAAGACTCTCTCTCTTATTGTCTTTTTTTTCTGCTTTATTGTCCTTTTTTTTCTTTTATTTTGTAGGGTGGGACTAACAAATGGTTAAACAAAATAGAGTTAAGCAACAAACAGCAGGCACCCAAAAGATTGTCAAACCCCCGGTTTGGTTAAATAAACTTGGTTACTGGTTTCGCATTGGTTTGACAGTTTTTACCTCCCTGTCGCTATTATTGGGGACAGTTGCTTGCACGAATTCTAGTTCAGCAACAACCGCACCAGCTTCTTGGCAACAAGCTTTGCGAGTCACTCCAAAAGAAACTTTAACCCTAATTGTAAAGGAACACAGCAGCCTTCCAGAACTCAAAGTAGCGGCTGGGCAAAGTGCAGCGGCAGAAGCGATTAAGAGAATGCGAGTGTGGCAAGTTAATGGCTCGGTAGGACGGCTGAACCTTTATGATCTCAATAATTCCGCTCTGTGCGGTACAAAAGGCTGCCTTTATGTTGGCTACTTAATTCCTAATGATTCAAGTCAAATGCCAACAGAAGTATTTGCAGCTTATCTCGACCCCCATAAACCGCCGAAAACTCCTTTGTTTAAGGCTGACAGTTCCTCGCACGAGGGTTTGCCTTGTCTAGGAGTGAATCAGCTTTCCAAAGAAGGCCGCCGCCAGCTTCAATTTTGCTACGACGGCCTTACCTATCAACTTGCTGACAGCCAGCTTTTCAAAGAGGGTTAGTGTTTAGTAATCTGCGGGTTCATCGAAGTCAAAATTTTCTTCTGGATCAACCTCAACTTCAACCTCAGCCGCCTCGGAAAATTCATCTAACTCCTCTAATTCTGAGTCTGTTCCTCCTTCAACTTGTGCAATTTTGCGAGGGGGCGACAATTTACCTCGATTTTTGCGGTTAGTTACACTTTCTGGCAACGCCTGGACTTCAGGTTCGGCACCAGCGGCTATAGCTGGCAACCCGGCATCGCTAGCGTCTATGAAACCAGCAATGCTATTGTGCAGTCCCCAAATCAATTTCTTTTGTGGTTTTTGACCGAGAAATAGCTTATGAAAATTAGCATCAGTTGGCTGAGTAATGCTGTGAGTTTTGCAGCAAAATGATTTATTTTTGCCTTCCCCTTCTTTGATAGCTCTAAACTCGACATTCAACACTCCCAAAGAGCGCCACTTGTCATTTTTACCGCTGTAATCTCTCCCAAAGCAATCAGCAAATGCCCGTTCCAAATTGCGGTAAAATTCTTCTCTAGCGCTCTTGAAGCTCCATAGGGCTACATTCTTGAAGCGGACAACAATCGGTATCTGATGCAGGGGTTGGTTTTTGGGATTTAGAAAGATGAGAGCATGTTCGGAACACACTTCCTGCGTCTTTTTATCGAGGGCATCGCGATATTCGTCGTAAAGCCCAATAAAAGTACCTGCTAATTCTCCATTTTCTTCAATATCTTTGTAGCGGATGTACTCAGGCACAAAAGCTAATACCAACATTCTCGCTTTTTGGAGCAGTAAGCCTGTCACTTCTTCGCTTAGTTCGACCGTGGTCAATTCCTCAACATTAGGTATTACGTGCCATTCCGCTTTGACAAGCTGGTCGTTCGGGAGCAAAATACCTGCTGGGTTATCGTTAATCACGATTCCATAGGGCAAAGAGGGCTTGCGAGTTTGGTTGTATTCACTGTTGAATAGCTCCGGATCTATCTCGTAATAATCAGCACTCTTGTTCTTTTGCGTGTTGGACTTTCCACTAGAATTTTGTACTGTCTTACTGGGAGATTTCGCGTTATTGCTTCTTACCATTGTTTACCTATTTTTGTAATGGTCTCCCCCTTGAGGCGATAGCCGCTATCTGAATCCTTTAGTTTTTTTAAGAGCTAAAAAAAATGAACAATTTGCAATTTCTGCCTAAAATTAACAAAGCTACCTTAGTACCAATGGCAGTTCAACCTCCTAAACGTTCGTTAACTAGCATAGATTTTGGGGGGTTGTTGGGTCAGTTTATGAAGCCAGAGGGACTGGCAATGTTAGGGCTAATGGCAGGCTTACTTATTGTTTCCAAATTAGTTGGAAACGGAAAGGGTAAAATTACCTCCGGGCGGCTGTGCGGGACGGCTGAAAAATTGGCAGCTACAGGTTGTGCTCTCAAACAAATGAAAGAAAAAAAACGGCAGCCCGTCACTTTGTGGAGCGGTACGCCGACTTATTGGTTTAAAGGTTGTCAGGGATTGAGCGCTAGATTGCAAACGCTATTAGGTGCATCTCCTACAGTTTGGTTTCCCCACGCAGAACGCGGCACTTTAGTCATTGGCGCTCCGGGTTCTGGCAAAACATTCAGCGTCATTGACCGCATGGTTGAAAGTGCATTTCAGCAAGGCTTTCCTGTCATTATTTACGACAAAAAAGGAGACCAAATGAAACTGCTTGCGCCCCTTGCAGTGCGCTACGGCTACGACGTACAAGTGTTTGCACCGGGGGAAGCTTACAGCGGCACTATTAATCCTCTGGATTTTATGAGAGATGCACAAGATGCAGTAATGGCAGCAGAAATTGGACAAGTTATTGCTCGAAATGCTAGTCCGGGGGAGAGTAAAGGCAATGAGTTTTTTGAGAAAGCAGGCGAGTTGATGGCGAAGGGTTTAGTGCAGTTGGCAAAAAGCAGTCCTTACCCGGATTTAGCTTTTGTGTACGCAATTATTCAACTGCCAGATTTGGTCAAGCGCATCGACCACGCCGTTCATCGGCCCGACGGTCATCCCCTCAAAATGGACAGGTGGATTGCCTCTAGTTTTTCGCAGTTATTAAGTTCAAAAGATGCTGAAAAAACAGTGGCGGGCATCAAGGCAACCGCAGAGGCAACCTACTCCAGTTTCATTCAAAAAGATTTGCTGCGGGCATTTATTGGTCGCAGCACCATTCCGATTGCTTTAGAAGGCAAAAAGTGCATTATTTTCAAATTAGATGACCAAAGGCGCACTGTAGTGGGGCCGCTGTTAGCTGCTGCTATTCATTTATGTGTGGTGTCTAATTTGAGTCGGGTACGTTCTGACCCATTTTTGTACTGCTTAGACGAGTTTCCGTCTCTCAAGTTCGACAGAATGGATCAGTGGGCTAACGAATATCGTTCTGCTGGCGGCGTACCGATTGTTGGCATTCAATCACTCAATCAACTCTATAATCTCTATGGGGATAAAAAAGGGGCTGCGATCGCCAGTGCTCTGTCAACTCACGTCCTCTTCAACCCCGGCGATTTTGAGACAGCCGAGAAATATTCTAAGCGGTACGGGGAAGTGGAAGTGCTGGTAAAAAATCGATCGACCGGCAGCTCGACGGGGCAGCAAACGAGCCGTTCTGTTAACTGGAGCGAACAGTTGCAAAAGAAACCGCTGATTAGTCCTGACGAAATTCTGAGATTTCCTCAAGGCAAGTGCGTCATCACTTCACCGGCCTACGCAACGGGGACGGAAGCTTTATTTCCCTACCCTCTCAAGATTCCGGTGCGGCCCGGCGACATAAAGCGAGCTAAAGATTCTGAAAAACTGTGGGACAGCAGCATTAGACCGCAGCTTGAAAGGCGGGCGAAAGCTTTATCAGTAGAGCAGCAGACGGGTAAACTGCTCAATATAGATGAAGAGCTGGATCAGCGGATTCGATTCGCTTACCAATTGCTGCCACATCCGAACGATCCAGAAGAACCCGTGACTGTGGCTGATGTTAAGTCGCCTGTTAATGCTGCTAGTGCGAACAGTGCGGCTGAGAAAATAGCGGTTGGCAATATTCGGAAAAAACTCAAAACTCTGTCCTTTGGTGGCGATAGATGATGGAGCAAACTAAACAATTTTTGGCTGATATTTTGATTGTTGACGATATTCCTGCTAACATTCAACTACTCTCTCAATTGCTAATTGAAAACGGTTACAAAGTCAGGAAGTTGATTAGTGGAGAGCGAGCTTTAAAAGCAGTAGAGTTGCAAGCGCCAGACTTGATTTTGCTAGACATAAAAATGCCAGGTATGGATGGTTATGAAGTCTGTCGTCAACTTAAAGCATCTGAAGCTACTTGTGATATCCCTATAATTTTTATCAGCGCTTTAGATGACGTATTTGACAAAGTAAAAGGGTTTGAGGCGGGCGGTGCTGACTACATTATAAAACCTTTTGAGCCTGTTGAAGTGTTAGCGCGGGTATCTGCCCAACTTAAAATGCAGCGTTTGCAGCAGCAACTTCGCTGCGCTAACGTGCAATTGGCTACACAAAATGTTCAGCTCAGCCAGGAAATTCAAGAAAGACAGCAAGCAGAAGCCAATTTAAGAATGCTGTTGCACGCTGTTTCGCACGATTTGCGATCGCCTCTATCGGGAATGTCGCTGCTGCTGCGAAGTCGCCTCAATGATGCTGGCAGTAACATTGCTATTGATAGGCGGACTATGGAGGTTATGGTGCAAAGTTGTTCGCGCCAACTCCAGTTGATTGAGTCACTAACAGCAACACAACAGTTTGATGTGAAAAGTGCTTCTTTAGCCATGAAGCCGCTGTCGCTGCCCACTTTAGTCCAAAATATTCTTATTGAAAGATTACCAATTCTCAGCCAGCATCGAGTCAAGGTTAAGCAGCTTTTTGCAGCAGATTTGCCTTTAGTCAATGCTGATGCCCAGCAGCTATGGCGGGTGTTTGGCAATCTGATCGACAATGCTGTTAAATACAATCAGTCTGGGTTTATTTTGACGGTAGAAGCTAAAAAGGAAGGTGAGATGGTTCGCTGTACGGTTGCAGACAATGGGACCGGAATTTCTCCTCAGCAATGTGCAAGATTATTCGAGCCTTATACGAGGGGAGTTGGAGTTAGTTTAAGGCAAGGATTGGGATTGGGACTTTACATTTGCAGGCAAATTGTTGAGGCTCACGGCGGAGAGATTGGCGTTGATAGCGAATTGGGAAAAGGAGCGAGGTTTTGGTTGACATTGCCAAAGTTTGAAGATTGACAAGCTGTTAGAATTTGCTACGCGATAGCTACGCCTCAAAAACCACTTATTTTAGAACAATTAGAAGCTGCATTCCAAAGGTTAAGCCAGCCCCAAACGCAGTGCTTTAACGGCAGCCTGGGTGCGATCGCTCGCTTCAAATTTAGCTATAATCATCTCTACATGACCTTTGGCGGTGTGGACGCTCATGCCTAGCTCAGCGGCGATTTGTTTATTGCTTTTACCCTCAACTAGCTGCTGCAAAACCTGCATTTCCCGTTCTGTCAGCTTGATGTCGTCATTCCCATAGCTTTCGGGCAGTGGCGTTTTGAGATTTTGCAGCACGCAGTCGGCAATCTTAGGGTCTAGGTAACTGCCACCTTCTTGCACAGTCGTAATCGCTGCTAGAAGTTGTTCTGCGTTAGTGCCTTTAACGCAGTAGCCGTGAGCGCCGCTTGACAAAGCCGCCATTACCTGAGTTGGATTGCTGTGGTGGGTGAGCATCAAGATACGAGTATGCGGCAGTGCGGCTCTGATTTGCTGCGCGGCTGCAATACCGTCGATTCCGGGCAAGTCAATGTCCATCAGGGCGATGTCTGGTTGGTGTTGCAGTGCAGCACTGACGGCTTCGTTGCCGTTAACAGCTTGTGCGACAACTGTTAAATGGGGTTGGTTATTGAGGATATGCTGTAGACCGAGCTGCATCATCGGGTCATCTTCAACTATCAGGATGGTTTTTAGTTGGCTTGTTTTTGGTTGGGTGGCGGTAGTTGCAGTCACGATTAAGATTCCTACTACATTTTATCCATACCTATTGTTTTTTCTCATATTAAAGAGTGCCATCCTCCTATGGACAGAAGAAACGTATTAATTTTTTGGCGATTGCGTCGTGAATAGGGTGGATATCTCTCGATAGGAGGATGGCAATAAAATGTGAACTGATTATATCGATACTTCGTTGATTTCATCCAAATTGATAGCTGTTGCTACTTCCTTCGGTTGAGGTGTTAGATAACCATTGAGCTTAATAACTGTTTGTTCTGTCTCTCGTTCAATGGTAGTCAAAAGCCAATTTTGAGTTTGTCGGTGTTGCTTGCTGTCCCAGGCAAACAGAACTTTTTCTGCTTGTTGAGTCGGGTGCAGTGCCAAAATAATCAGTTGCAGCTTGTGAGGCTCGATCTCGAAGAATTCGGCAGCTACCCATAACTTAACTCGGTCTTGCCAAGTCAGTACAGGATGGCGAATCGCCCACTCAAATAGTTTGGGTGTTCCTTTGACTAAACCCACATTTGTACGGACTTGTATCACTTTAAATGGAGGAGAAGGGGAAGAATTTTCTTCTGTCACTCCTCTTTTTGTTCGGTCTAGTTTTGTTTGAATTGGAATGTCAACAAACAGTTTTCGCTGCGGTAAAAATAGTGAGGGCGATAGTTCTTGGAGCTGGAAAACCCACTGCTGGAACTGGGGGTGACTGTTGAGAATTGGCTCGACAGGTAATCCCATTAAAATTTGCTTGATAAGCAGTTGCAAGCGTTCTTGCAGATAGGAAGGAACAAGAGGCGGCTCTTGTAGTGGGCTAGTATGAATAGTTTGATTGAGGTCTGATAGAGTAAGGAGGTACATTGCTCAGAGCATAAAAGACTGAGCAATAGCGGCGATCGCCACAGAAAAAGCCCGCGAGTGCGGAATGGGATTAAAAATTTATAGCCCACATCCTGCACCCTCCACTGTCACAGAGTATGAAGCAATGTTGAGAATATTTATACCTTGCGTTCGATTGGATAGTCTTTAAGCAAAAATACTCCGGTCAGGCGATCGCCTGACACTGCCTCGCCTTTTCTTGTAGAATCATGGAAAAAAAATTACCAATTTCCTAGTTGAAAGCAAGCCCAAATTTATGTTGTTTTTACTTTAAAAAAGCATTTTTGCCACTAACTGAAGTGTTATTCAAGCAAGGTATTTCAACTAAATAAGTAGTACCCGCTTATAAGCAGGTGGAAAAAAACGCACAGTTTTAATCCAATCTTGTGTGAGATTAGAGACGATTAGCTGTTTCCCAAGCACTCACCATCTGTAAAGGGAAGCCCGGGGAGGTAACAATTGCTGACTTGCGCTATCAAAGGACTCAGTATGTGCTGTCTTTTGAACGGAGTTCTGAGGATATTCAAGCAATTCGCACTCAAGCATCGTTTGCTTTACCAACATCAGGGACAGACCGGTCTAGATTTGCTGTGACCCCGCAGGAATTGTTTGAGTACCGTCCCCCCGCTTACGATCCAATTTGACGGCCGACGGCGAGGTTTCTTCCAAAAACTGTGCCACAGATTTTATGACATCTGTTGCGGTTTTGGGTACGAGAACCAAATCTCCAGATGCCAGCATATCCAGTATGGCACCGGGTTTCCCCTTACCTCCGTACAAGTGACCCATCGAAGCTGCAAGCTTTTCAAGTTTTTCTGGTGTCTGTCGCGCAACTCTCGCCCGAAAAATAATACCTGAAGGCGATTTCTGTTTCCGTCCCATGTTCGACCTTATATCTGTGCTACAGTTTTAACAAGCAGTAAGCCAATACTAAAAATTGTACAAGACACGAGGTTTGAGTGGAAACTTCAGCCCGCTTGCGCTCTATCAGTTTAGGGTGCATTGACTCAAGGTTTGCGGAGTGTGCGATTGCTTGCCCCCTAAATTTGACTGGTTATGCCCAAAAAGCGCAGTTGTTCCGTGAAAACTCCAACGCTGCACAGTGTGTTGCAGGATTGCTATCAACTCAAGCTGGAAGACCTCAAGTACCTGAAGGATGCAATTGACGTGCTAATTGAAGCTGAAGAGAAAAGGTTGTCGGAATTGGAAGCCGACTCAGACTGGGAAGATAAACGAGAAGAAAAAATGGCTGCTACCGGTGCGCGCGGTAGTAGGGGATACATCGAATCCAAGACAATCAAAGGATGTGGCCCCTATGCCTACTTAAGGTTTCGTAAGGGCGGCACGCATCATTCGTTCTATCTGGGCAAGCTCAAGCCTTAAGTTTTTAGGGTGCATAGAAACTGATAGATTAGTGATTCTGGCGTTTATGCACCCTAAATTATCGGCGTTTAGGGTGCATAGGCATTGATAGATTAGTGGTTCTGGCGTTTATGCACCCTAAAGCGAGTCGTTTAAGGTGCATAGCGATTGATAGATTAGTGGTTCTGGCGTTTATGCACCCTAAATTATCGGCGTTTAGGGTGCATAGCAATTGATAGATTGATAGTTCTGGCATTTATGCACCCTAAAGCGAGCGGACGTTTAGGGTGCATAGCAATTGATAGATTGATAGTTCTGGCGTTTATGCACCCTAAATTATCGGCGTTTAGGGTGCATAGGCATTGACTAACTAAGGCTTTTATCGAATCTGCACCCTAAAGCGAGCGAGTCGTTTAGGGTGCATCTGCCTTGATAGATTAATGGTTTTGGCGTTTATGCACCCTAAATTATCGGCGTTTAGGGTGCATCTGCCTTGACAAATGAGAGTTTTTGGCATCCATTTACTCTAAAGCGAGCAGGCGTTTAGGGCGCATCTGCCTTGACAGATAGAGGTTCTGGTGTCAATGCACCCTAAATTGGTTGTGTAGTCGCGCTCGCAACTGAGTGTCTGACTGCGCTATATTCGGCTTGTTGCTTTCCAAATTCCGAACTCATGCGTGATAGTTTACCAACGATATCGGTAGCTTGGTTCTTAACAATGAGACTAAGGTTAAAGGTGATTTGAACTCAACTCTTCACCTGCACCGTAACAATCGTTCGATAGGTAGGTATTGGGCTAAAAATCGTCCAAATTAAACAGCGTAAATTGGTGAGGAGATGTTGTCGTTTTTCGGGATCGGCGTTTGCCATTAACAACTTCTTGAACTACTGGATTTGAGTGAATTGATGTCTGATCATTCAAGTCAATAACTTCTGAGCTTTCTCCTGAATTTATTTCATGTTCAACTGGACAATCAGTATGATTTTCAGCCGGGAACTCGACTGGCTCAAACCACTCATTATACCAGTAAGCAGCGTTTATTGATTGGGGTCGCTCGCTACTTAAAGTATTGCCAAGGAGCAAATCAGTTTGACCCAACCACCAAATCGGAACAGCCAGCCAAGGTGAAAACATATAAAACTGAAACAAAGCGCATTTTAATAGAGTACGATCTACATCTTGACCGATACCGCTCAGACAGTAATTCGACTGTGTTAACATTAAAGCACCCGTACCGCACGCAGGTTCATTGAAGCTGGAAATTCGCTCTGTCTTATCACCACTGACTAACTTAGATATCAACTGACACAAAGCTAAAGGTGTCGGATAAAACCCTGAACTTTTTTGAGCAGTCTTTCCGCAAATTTGGGGTAGCAGTCTGCCCATATAATCTTCAGGATACAGCATGAGAATTGACAGGTCAAACATCTGATAAAGACGCATTGATGCACCTTCACAGCCGGCAGGTTCTTTGGGTAAAATCTTGTAAGCTGGATGTCCGAATGCGAACAAAACCCAGTCCAAGAAAAACTCCAAATAGTCCCAAGCTGACCAAGTTTTCCATTCTCCATGTTGAGGAATGCAATTGAGAGTGTTATCTAGCATGGCTTCTGCGGCAGGAGAATGCTGCCATTCAATTTGGGGAATCGGTTCTGCTGGCAAAGTTTCCTCAATTACAAATTTGGGTAAGCTTTCGGGTTTTCTGTTCTCCAGAATGGCTAGCATTGGCTCCATCTTCCACCGCATCCAGGCATGACTAGGGATAGCTTGACACAAAGCCCAATAATCCCACCTTCCCCACAAACATCGGTCTATTTGTGCGAGAATTGTTAAAAGCCAGCCATGCTTTAAATCTCGTTTGAGGTTAGGAATTAAAGCTTGCTTTTTCTTTGGTTTATAGGGTTGCTTTCTGAAATGTAACAGCATTGACTCTCTAGTTTTGGAGTCAATGATTGGCAAGACAAGCTTGTTTTTCATGAGTGCAAGTCTGAAAAATGCACCCCTAAAAACCGCAGTAGCGGTTCGCACAATTCTATGTTGATGCAAGCAGCGTCTTGTTTAATGAAAACAGTAAAAACAAATTGGGAATAGAGCGTAGCTTTCTTGTTTGAAAAAAGCTACACTCTATTCCCCACTCCCATTTTCCCTATTTCTCTCTCCCCCTTTCCCTTTCTCAGCCGTCTATTCCACCAATTTTTTGATATTTAAGGAGTAGAAAATGCTTCGCACAGCAGCAGTCCCACCTGCTTGAGTAAAGCTTTATTACCATCAGGGCATCCCGACTGAATCAAACATTTAGGACATCCAGAACTGCAAGAACAACTGCGGGCTAACTCAGCAGCCGCATGAGCTAATTGAGGGAGAGAACGAAAAATAGCTTCCGAAGTTCCCGAACCCCCTTCTGCTAGATCGTAAAAGAGTCCTGCATAGTCATTTGCACCTCTCTTCTCTACCAGAAAATTCACATCATTAGCTGAAGCCAAAATAGTCAGAGGTAAAGCTGCTAAAATTTGATGGCCGAAACTGTGAATAGCCAACAAATTCGCGGGGTACTCCCACAATTGCTGATATCCGGGAGGAATCGGCTGTTGAGATTGAAGCAATTCCTGGCGAGTAGCTGTTACTACCTGTTGCAGATAACATTCAACTGGGGAATTAAAACTAATTTGCAGTACAGGAGTCGCAAATTTGATTTCGTAAGGTTGCTCAAAGTTTACCTCATTAAGAACCGATGTTAGCTCAGCCGAGCGAGTTCTCTTGCCACAAACAGGACAGGCAGTACATTTTGGTAAATGCTCTTTGTAATTGACACACTTTCTATTGAGACAAGTTAACTCGTAATTGCGAGTTAATAATTGATAACCAGTGACAAGTTGGCTAATTTCTCCCCAAACCAGTTCCAGAATAGCTTGAGCTGGAATTGCATTACTATCCGTTGAATTGGTTTGAACATTTCCTTCAACTTTTGGAATAACCAACGGGATTTGTTGAGGCAAACTCAAATTCTGCTTGAGGCTGGTATGAGTGTGGCTAATCGCTACAGTAAACAGTCGAGTTTCAGGGGTGTTTTGCAAAATAGCTTTGCCATTCAAGAGTGAGCGCGAAGTATAAGTCACCAAACAGCCGTCTGAGTTTTGCGTGCGGTAAATAGCACCAGGAAATACCTCTCGATAAGCAATCTCCGCACTGAGGACTTCAATCTCTTCTTGAGTATCCGCATCCACCAGTTGTATCGTGCTAGCACCCGTTCCCCCTCGAAAGTTCACATCTTTATGCGGAAAGCCTTTAGCCCATAATTTATCCCGGCTTTTGTGAAGAACACCTTGCTCAATTAAAGCCGTTGCAATTATATGAGCGCTCTTGCCAAAGTAGTGCTTGAGCTTATTGGCCCGAATGCCTGTTTCGACAGCCGCGCACATCAAATGTTTGGCAATATCTATAGGATAATTGGCATTAAAGCTCACCAATTCAGATTCGGCCGACAGCAACAATTCAGGGCGCTCGGCAAAATAGTTATCCAAAGGTGATTGTGCAATGGGAATGAACACAATTAAACCGGAGTTTGCGCGACCAGCCCGACCAGCCCTCTGCCTGAAAGCTTGCAAGCTTCCTGGCCATCCCCTAATAATAGCAAAATCAAGTTGAGGCAAATCAATACCCGCTTCGAGAGCGCTAGTGCTGAGGATACACTTAACTGTTCCTGACTGCAAAGAGTTAATAATTTCCATGCGGCGCTCGCTTGTTAAACTGCCGTAAAAAATTGCTACTTGCGACTCAATTCCCGAGTTAGTTTGAGTTACAGCTTCTTGCTTAAAAGTTGCCCACAAGTTCTTAATTGCTTGTCGGCCGTTACCGAAGCAAATTCCGCTTTGCCCTTGCTGCAACAAAAACATAATGATGCGAGCAACATCTGAATTAGCATCATGAGTCGGTTTAGTAACAATTAATTGCCGTTCTGGGACAGCAGCTCCGCTAGAGTTAATCCAAACTAACCGCTCGGGTTTATTGATATTTCGCTTTCGACTTCTACCAGATAGTAACTTCGCTAATTTAACGGGATTGCCAACGGTAGCACTCAATATCAGGAATTGCAGTTTTTGAGAAGAACCTCCGCGCTCGTCTACTGCCAATTTTAAGCGGCGAATTAAGCTAGCCATGTTAGCTCCGTAAACTCCGTTAAAAGTGTGAGCTTCATCTAGGACAATATAGCGGAGGCGACTTAAAAAATGCTGCCAAGGCTGACTCCAGTGAACGCCTTTCAGCGCATAGTGAATTAACTCTGGTGTGGCGCTGATTATGCTAGGGTTTGCAGCTAATAATTGTTCTCGGCTTTTGGGAGGAGTATCCCCAGTTAGAAGGGCAAGGCGCGGGCGGGCAGGCTCAGGAATCAGTTGGAGCAAATCGGCAAGTTTTTGACTTTGGTCGGCTGTTAAAGCTTTCAAGCCATAAATAGAGAGTGCAGTAAATTGATGTTGGAGAATGCCCTCTAAAATAGGCAAGTACGCACTTAAAGATTTGCCAGAAGCTGTTGCTGTGCTGAGGATGACATCTTTGCCCTGGCGCACGGCTTTGAGTGTTTTAATTTGGTGCGAATAAAGCTGTTGAATGCCTTGGCTGTGCAAAGCAGAAATTATTGAAGGCGGCAAGTCTTGAGGAATTTTGTAGAGCTTAGGAGTTATAGCAGTCGCGATTGTCTGATAAATAACCTCTTCGCCTAAAAACTCACACAAATCGGCTGTTGCAGTTGGCTGCAAGTGGCTTGCTTCTGGGAAGTTATTTTGGTGAAAATCATGTCTGGCTATTAGTTGGGAAAGAAGGTTGATATAATTGGGAGGCATTGGTCACTCTAAGAATGAATCTTTTCTCTCTTACTACCGATAGGTAGGAAAAAGAACGAGAGAAGAAATTCCCAAAAAACCAACTGGGAGTCGGACTGAATTTGGTGGCAATTATGGGTTTGGGTTCAGGAACTAGGGAAACGGTAAGCTGTTCGGCATTTAAAGGAGGATAGTAGGGTGCGTCAGCAAATAAGCGTTTCCCATGTATAGTAAGTGTTCTAGCTGACGCACCTTACCTGGATCGTTAATGGTTTAAATGCGTAACACCTTAGGTCTCTGGCTCACTGCGCGATTACCCTGCCCCGTGAGACGCTAGCATTAACACAGTACACTTGCTATGTATATAGCGGTTCTCAAGCAAGTGAGGCGTCAACTGCCCATTAAGCTGCTACGCATTTAAAGTGTCTATTGGGAATGAGGGGGAGAGAGGGAGAGGGGAAGAGAGTGCTGTTCGGAGTTGAAGGTTGGAATGTAGCAAAGAAGAGAGGGAGAGGGGGAGAAAGGGAGAAGGGGAGAGAGGGAGAAATTTTTACGCTTTTTCTACAAGGATTGAAGTATATAATTTAAAGACGCGACAGCTTACCAATTACCAATTACCAGATGTACCTCATTTAACGCAGAAGTGTTATAGTATCCAATTAAGAATAATAAACCTATGCCTTACAGTAAATTTACTCTCAGCAAAGCTGTAGATGATTTCCATCTCACAATCATTGAAGGCTCGCGTTTCTTACCAGAAATTTCCCCTGTCACTCCTAGCCCTTTACTACAGGATATTCTTAAAGAAACGATTCCCTGGGCGATCGCGGTGAGTAGCGAAAAAGCTCGTTCGGAGGGGATTATCAATCCTGTGTTACTAGAAGTAAAACGCCAACTTCAAGGACAGATTAGCGTTTTTTCAGGCGAAGAATTCAATGTAGAACCGGAGGCTGAACTCACAGGGTATGTTGACTTTCTTCTTAGTCGTTCCCCGGAGCAACTATTTATCAAAGCCCCTGCGGTTATATTGGTGGAAGCCAAGAAAGAAGACCTTAAACCGGCTCTTGGGCAATGCCTTGCAGAAATGGTTGCAGCTCAACGCTTTAACCAACAAAAGCAACAGCCGATATCGACGATTTATGGAACGGTTACTAGCGGTACAGTTTGGCGGTTTCTTAAACTAGAAGAGCAATGCGCGTCCATTGATCTTACAGATTATCCGCTTCCTCCGGTTGAGCAAATCTTGGGCTTTCTCGTTTGGATGATGCAGGAAAGATGAGCTGTTATTAAACAGAAATAGCGACCTAGTGCGATAAATAAACTTAAAAACTTGTTGGAAAAATTAATGAGAAAAACAACTTCTTTATCACTACAGCTAATTAAGACTTACGCATAAACTCTATCTGTAGGGTACGCCGCCGCGCACCTTACTGCTACCAATAGTGTTGCAAAGCAGTTTTTGCCTCCAGGATTGTTAATGAAAGACTGCCGAATTAACTCGGCAGCGCTTTCCTGTTATTTAAGGTGAGTGAGTTGAGTGATGCTGAGCAAAGCAGGCAACATCGAGTCAGGCTTATCTCCTGTTTTGAGAGCAATTTCTAAATCAAACAAAATGGAGAGCGCTCGACTTAAGAAGTTCGCAGATACTTCCTTAACCTCCTGCTTAAGGAAATACAGCCGTTTGGGGTTACTAATTCCGCACATACTAGCAATTTCGCTATCAGAACGTTGTTGGCCGGAATTGATAGTAGCTTTTACCCACAGCCAAGTTTTAAACTGAGTTTGGAGAGTGGCAATAATTGCTAAAGGAAACTCGGCCCGAGATAGCAATTCATCAAGCACCTTAATTGCCGCCACTGCTTGACCTTTTAAAAGAGCTTCGGCAAGTTGAAAACAGTTGGCTGTGGTAGCTGGAACGAGGATTTTAGCAGCTTCTTTCGTAATGCGAGCGCCTGCTGCATAAATGGCTAATTTCTCTAGTTCACTGACTCTTCTAGCAGAATCGTTGCCAATTGCTACTGCTAGATAGCTGACAGCATCTCTGGCAATTGAGAGATTCTTTTGTTTAGCAGTAGTAGCGATCGCACTTTCAATCAAATCGGTACGCCAAGGGGGAATGAGAGTAAACTCCTTGAGGTTACCAAACAGCAACAAATGCTTGACTACCTTGAGTCGTTTGTCGATAACAGCAGCAGTGAAGACTAAATGCGTTGTAGCAGGTAATTGGGGCAAAATTTGCAGCAATTCTAGCCCCGTTTCTCCAAATTGCTTGAAATCGCAATTTTCAACGACAATAAGTTTGTTTCCACCGCCGAAAGGAACTGAAGCAGCAGCAGAGAGGGCTGCATCTAGGGAAGAAGCATCGAAGCGGTGGATGTTGAAATCTCGCCAGAGAGGATGAGTTTGAGTCTTAAAATTTTCAACTTCTCGTTCAATTGCGTAGGTATCATTCCCAATTAGGATGCTAATCATGCTGCTAACTCCTCCTGTTGTTTGACAGTTACAGTAACAGAGCGGCCTAAAGCTTTAGTAACGATCCGCTGCACGGATTCAAGGTGACTCTGAAACTTGTTCGCGTATTTTCTTTCTACTGCTAACACACATGAATCAGCAGAAAGTTCGGCAATTTGAGCGCGGTTTAAGAGGCTACGATTGCCTGGTTTCGCTGCTGCTACTACTTGCGCCCAAGTTGTCTCAAAGTCAGGAGAATCTGCCTCTATTTTTTGAGGGGTTTTATCAAAATTGTCAGGCTGATTAGATGGGAAAGTTGCCGGCAATCGCGTTTCCTTGGCAGCGGGTTTGCTTGACAGCATCAAGTTCAGCAGACAGACTTCTAACCAGGTAGCAGCATTGGTGCTAGTTCTCAATTGAAATTCTGATTTTTGCAATTGTGTACAAGCCGCATCAATTGTTTCAAAATCGAGATGAAGAGCGAGCGAGCGCAGTTGTGAATAGCCTACTGGCCCTGCAATTAAATTCTGGCAGTGGCGCGTTGATTTGACAATGAGCAAATCTCTCATTGCTGCTAGCAAGCTGCTGAGAATAAGTTTAGGGGTTTTGCCGCTGTCAATGAGCGTTCTCGAAGATTGCAGTACGCTTAAGGTATCGCCAGAATGAATGGCTTTGAGAAGGGCGATCGACTCTTGCTCGCTGATACTGCCAGATACTTCTGCAACTTGAGTTAGGGTAATCTCTGAGTTTAGCAGTGAAAGCTGAGAAAGTAATTGCAGGGCATCTCTTAACCCCCCGTCACAGGTGCGAGCGATCGCCCGCATGGCATCACTTGCGATCTCAATAGATTCAGTGGAGCTAATTTTGTGCAATTGTCCGACAATAGCATCAACTGACAAGGCTCGGAAGTTAAAAGTTTGGCAGCGGGAAATAATTGTCGGCAGGACTTTATGTGCTTCAGTCGTACAGAGAATAAATACCACATGAGCCGGAGGTTCTTCAAGGCATTTGAGGAGAGCATTTTGAGCGCTGGTACTGAGTTGGTGGCACTCGTCTAAAATCCAGATGCGGTAAGGGCTCATCGCTGGGGCAAAGTTGCTGTGTTGTATTAATTCTCTGGCATCATCCACGCCATTGTGAGAGGCAGCATCGATTTCAGTTACGTCTAAGCTTGAACAGGAGTCAATAGTTTTGCAGCTTGAACATTCTCCGCAAGGAGTGGCGGTTGGCTTTTTGCTATTCAAACAATTGAGGGATTTAGCAAGAATGCGAGCGGTTGAAGTTTTGCCTGTTCCTCTGGGACCAGTAAATAGGTAAGCTTGAGCAATTTTGTTGGAGGTGATGGCATTGGTCAAGGTTGTTTTGATGGTGTCTTGACCCACTAATTCTTGTAGGTTTTTGGGGCGGTATTTGAGGTGCAGTGGTTGGTACATTTTGAGTCGTTAGAATACTTCTGGTAACTATTCCCCGATAGGGGAGCCGTGAGCCGTGCCTGAAGTTAAACTCAGAGGACTTACGCATAAGCTCTATCTGTAGTATAAAAATTGTGCATTTTACCGCTACCAATAGTGTTACCAAGTATTTTTTGCGTACGTAAGTCCTGGCTCAATTGTTGGCGCTGGCGATCGTGCTGAACACACTACCGCAAGGAAAAATTGCTAAACCATCTGCTGCTGATATACAGCAAAAAAGCACGGCATGAAGCAATACGCTTGGGATAAGACACTCATGGAGACAAAACACTGTGAAAAATAGATACTGCGAAGGCGCGTGCCTGCCCGAAGGGCTTATGCTTCGCTATTCGCTCTCTTCGGACACAAAAAAATTAACCCAAGCGTATTGCGGCATGAAGGAAAAATCGAAAGCAAAAAGTTTAAGCGAGTGGAAACTGATTACCGAGCGCAAAACTGGGGCAATTTACACCCCGCTTACTTGCAGTGTTGGGAGTTGTGAAAATGCAAAATTGTCGGCGGTTGCGAGCTTATTTAAACCAATGGAGAGAAAGATTAAAACTCACTAATTTACCAGCAACAACGTTGCTTAAATCCAAAAAAAGTAGTAAAATATATGTGAGGATTGTAGACAATTTAGTGTGGCAAAGAACCACTTAATGCCTCCTAATTTATACAGCAATAGGCTCCGATTTTTTGCAGGAGAGGGCATCAAATTTAGATGCCACTCCCACATGCACGACTATTCTTGCGGAGCGACAATATATTCGCACTCTAAAGCCTCTGTACCCGACGCAGGCGTTCCAAACGGTGCAATCAGTAAGGGAGCGGTAGGAGTTGCCATTAACACCCGCAAATCAGAGCTGGAAATCGCTTTAGCTGTATCAATCAAATAGCGGATGTCGCACTTGAGACAAAACTCACAGCCCCAGAATTTAGCATCAACTGTTTCAGTTCCTGAACTGAGAGTATTGTTGAGTGATGCTCGCACTTGTTGGGCATCTAAATCGAATTCTAAAATAGCTGTTAGGTGAGACTTGTCGCTGTGAGAAGCTAACCTCTCTAAGGCTTTTAAAAAGCTCAGCCTCTCAACCACCACTTGATGGCTAAATTGATGTCGATAGGGAGCGATAATTTGGTCACAAATTGGATATTGCCCTTCTAGCAACTTCGTTGTCAACCGCCAATTATTCCACTCGAATGCGACAAAATTACTAGGTTGCTCTGGCAAACCTTCATAGTAAATCGTAACTTTGTCAGCAGAATTCAAAGAACGCTCCAATAACCGGAGTACCTTAGCAGGGACAGTAAAATTAATTATTTGACTGCTCAAAAGGTGGGAATTGCTGCTTTCGTTCAATCCTAAAACCATTGCTACCCGATGCCCGTCTGTCGTCCAAACTCTCAGTTTATCGAGGCCTCTGTCTGCGTCGCGGCTGAGTTGAAAATTACCTCCAGTTAAAATGCGTTTGTTTTCCTCCGCACTGACAGCAAATAAGCTAGCTTTGAGTACAGCAATTAACACGCTAGCAGGAAGCGTTACAAGTTTTTGTTTAACGCTGGGGATAGCTGGAAATTCGTCCGCAGCTAGCCCGCGAATGGCGTGCTTGCTTCTTGACGCACTCAGAGTGGCACTGACTGATGGAACGTCGCTTCCTTTAATAATTTCAGAAGAACTCTTTAAGGTAAGGCTGCCGTTAGGAAATTTTCCCAGAATGTCAGCAAGTATGGGTGCGGGGAGGGTAAGCTTTCCAGATTGATTGACATTCGCACCAAAGCTCACTTGCATTCCAAATTCTAAATTGTAAGCAGTCAGGTGCAAATGTTGAGTTTCAGCATCAGCTTCAATCAAAATATTGGACAAAATGGGATGGCTGCTATTGCTGGGAATGATGCCTTTCAGGGCTTGTATATAATCGTTGAATTCTCTTGAATTGCAGGCAAGTTCAACAGCTGATGGGAGAGTAGAAGGGGAAGGCAATATTGCCTCATTTGACAATGTTTCTAGAGAAGGAGCATCGACGGCTGGAAGTGCTGCAAAATTTGTGCAAGTTTGCGAAGCTTCTACTTTTTGTGGAGAGATTGTTAAGGGTTCGCAAACCGAGTCAGTTTCAGTTGTTGGTTTGACGGATTTCTTCACAGTTTTGGCAGAATTATGTGCTGTGGCAGTCGAGCGTTTTTTCTTAACTGTTCTCTCCAAATTTTCCTCTTGAGGCGGTGTTCCTGTTAGTCGAGATTTTGCCATAATTAGCCTGGTGTCAGGGGTGCGATTGGCCGCTGCGGTAGCAGCACTTATTCAGGTTGTTGAGAAAGAGGAGTGGGAAGGGGAAGGAGAAGGAGAAAGAGAAGGAGAAGGGGAAGGAGAAGGGGAAGGAACCCACGCTTAAAAGCATAGGATTGAAAGGTGGACATTTTGTATCTAACTCGGTGGGTATCGATACAATTATTGATTTTTTGAGCGTTGCTATCAACCCACAACTAAAGTTTTTTTCTCCATCTTTATCTTCTCTTTCCCCTTGCCCTTTCGTTTCCTTGTTCGCCTTATTTGATAAATAGGACTTACGCACAGACTCTACTTTAGGAATTACGCAACTGGCATAGTCCAATCGATTTGTAGGGTGCGTCAGACTTTCGTTATAAGGCGATTATCGAGGGTTTGGGATAGTAACGTACCTTACTAATTGTGCCAGTTGCGCCCAGGACTGTACTTGTAGGTGCTGATGGCACACGTTACTACTACAGATAGCGTAAAAATTGATTTATGCAGCCTAAGTCCCGATGGAGAAGCTTTTTGAAAGTTGAGTGTTACTGACTGTTTTCTACAAACGTATGTGCCTCTTGGTTGAAGACTTTATTTCTTGGTTGAGAAGTTTACATTGTACTTGAGAATTTTATTGTTTGAGTACGAGTCATTGGGGGCAACAAATAATATCCGATATCGGCAGCGGCTTGCACCGACATAATAAAGTCGATGGTACTCTTTAAGTTTCTGTTGACGGCTCAAATCTTGACCGATTAACAATCTGCTGAAAAGGTCGCTTCCGTCAATGCCAACTTCATCAAAAGTGCTGCCTTGCGAATTGTGAATAGTCAGAGCAAAGCAATTGTTAATTTCAGCAAACAAGTCATCTTTGAACCAGTAATATTTCTTCCAAAGAAATCCATTGCGTTTAGCACTCTTTAGCTTTTCTTTAAGTTCAGCCTGGTAGCGCTTATTTTCAGACTCGTGCAGGACAAAGATTTGCCGAAATAAACCGTCATCAGTCACAATTTTTAGCAGCCAAACTCGATAGCCTCCGTGCTGGTTAATCTCAACTTCCTTGACGGTAAATTCCGTTGAAGTCGGCAAAATTACGGTTTTGCCGTCAGGTGCCATGACGGGTTTTTTGGTAATTAGCCTTTCTCCCGGTACAAATTGGGGTGCAGCTTGACCGTAGACTTGTTCTCTGATAAGCTGATTGTAGTATCTGACTCGTTTGTTAGTCCAGCACAGAATTCTGAAACGATCGGGATTTTGACTAAATTCTAGATCGATCGTTTTGACGGCATATTGTAGCAGCGTTTCTGATTTAACTTTGAATGCACCGTTTGACTTGTCTCCTTTTTTGTATTTAGAGTGTGGCAAAAATATGTCTGCTTTGCTATTGACAAAAGAGCGGCATTCTGTTATGAAATCGAGCACAGGGCTTTCCCCTGCTTGCCTGACAACTTTGGTCAGTACAGCTTTATTGGTAATGCTGAAAGCAGGCGACTTTTTGTCTCCTACAGGATTGAGTTGAGCGGGGTCGCCCATTAAAATTAGCTTGCGGTGATTGAAGAATGTGCGTTCAAAATTGCGTTCTATCCATTTCCACAATTCGCTTCCAACCATCGAACATTCGTCGAGGAAGATGATATCGTAGAGGTGAAGGCTGCTGGAACTTGTCTGTGACAAGGCTTTTTCTTGTTCTTTTCTGACCATGCCTAATCCTAAAAGTTGGTGTATTGTCATAAAATCTACTCCGAAAATGCCTTGAGACGCTGCCATTTTTCTGAGGATGCCGACTGCTTTGTTAGTAGGTGCTGTGAGGGCAATGCGTTTGCTTTGACTCAAGAGTTCTTGGATAATTTGAAAGACGATTGTGGATTTTCCAGTTCCTGCATAGCCGCACAGCAAGAAGAATGACTCAGTAGTGGTTAGAAAGGTTCTCAATTTGTCGAGGGCTTGCTGCTGTTGCGGTTTGAGCGTGAAGGGAAATTGTGTAAGTTTTTGGGGTTGTTCGAGTAAGGTTTGAATCATTAGTTAGCGTCCGTTACTAATTTTATCAACCTCTGATTAAGCGTTAGCTTGACGGGGGAGTCTTTCAAGAGTAGGTTTTGTAGATTTCGGGCAAGGAAGAGAGGGGAGAGAGGGAGAGAGGGAGAGAGGGAGAGAGGGATAAGCGAAAAAGCCCGGATTTCGACTTGTTATGCCTTTAAAACATGCCTCTTGCTTGCCCTCAATTTCTGAATTGTAAAAAACCTACCCTTGAGGGGAGAGGGGAATGGACGCTTATTAAGTAGTCCGATAATCCCTCTTAATCGCTCATGATTTACGCAGCGAGAATGATTTTTTGTCATTCACAAGTGTTGGCTTTCACTGCGTTCTGCAATAGGAGTTACGTTACGCGAAAACCGGGTTTTTTTAGGAAAATACTGCATTTGAGTATTTAATAGGAGTTAAAAAACCAGTTTGTTTGGTATTTATGCGTCCAGGACTATGCAAGTAAACTCCAAATCCCCAACCCTTATGTTGCCCTTACAATTCGTAAGTCGTGTTAATAAAAACTTTAAGACAAATAGGAAATTTTTCTGTATTTTGTCCCCGCAAAAAAGCACCGTCCACACCCTACAAAGTGCTCGCTACTTCCCACTCATCTCGTAAATGGCGTCCTTTCTAAATCAAGTTTAACAACTTTTTCCAGAGCTTCAAGACGCTTGTTTAATGTTTTATGTCGGGGACATTCTACAGCATACTCATATTTAGAACCTGTATGTTGCAGTTCATAAATTTGGCACTCAATTAAGTTGCTCAAGTTGCCGACTAGCTTTTTGACAGGTATTAGCCACGCTTTAGCTAGTGCTTTAGTACGAAACCCAATCCAAGCTGTAAAGTAGGAGCCGTCTTCGCTAATTTGATAAGCCACATTGGGCGATAATTTAACAATAGGTTCGATGCGGGCAATACCCAAACCTTTGAGTTCTGTCAAGCTGTAACTTAGGAGTTCTCCGCTGTTCCACTGGATGTGAAATGGACGTGGCTCTTCAACGTTCAAGTGTTGGACTCTCCCCATTCGTTGAAATCCTTCTCGGTGCTGTAAAATGCAATCTCCCTCTCTAAATCCGTAGAAGCCTTGTTTCTTTGTTAGGTTTTCTAACTGCTGCTTCCAGGCTTCTTCCCAAGCTATGTCAAAGTCTAAAAGTTGGTAATTTTCTTCGCTCAATTGTCGATCCAGTTTTTCTTTTAACTGCTGTTTGTGGATTGGCATAGCGAATTCTAAAAAGTTGTCGGGTACTTCGAGAGCTAAATGCGTTTTAGCTCGGATTCTGATATCGGTAACAGATAAATAGCTGGCGGCTTTTAATTGTTGGGGTGTCGGGATATCTATGGTACAAATTGTCGGGTAGCCGGGAAACAAGTTGATGGGAAAGTGATACAATTGGTCGAGAGCCCAGATGAGAATGTGCTGTTCAGTAAGCGATTCTACTTTGAAAGGAGTTGCATTGCTGAATTGTACCTGGTCGGAATTAGCCAGTACGATGGTTGTGCAAGTTGGAAGTTCTCCAGCAGTCTTTTTAGGGATAAACTGAGGCACGATGGAGATTTTAAGGGCGCGGATTTCGTCGAGGTTATAAGTCCAAGAAAATGAATCTTCGCCGGGACTTGCGTCCCAAGTAATTGTCACAGGTTTTTCAGTTTTGTTGAGAGAAGTAACAATACCGTATTGGTTGCCTGTTTTTACGATATCGTTTAATTTGAAGGGATGTTCTTCAGCAGGTGCATCCGCGAGAAAAGGAAAAATTACTGCAATCACTTCTTTAATTTGAGGGGAGTGCTGGCTTGCTGATTCAGGAAAGGTTTTGTGGGGGTTGATATTAGAGTTGTTAGCATTCATAAGGGTAAGAAGTGGTGAGCTCTTAACTTCTCCCGCTAGGGGGTAGCTTTTAACTTAGAGCGTTTCTCAAGCAATGGTTCTTGCTTCTTGCATTGCCGGAAATGACTTAGCTGTTGTTAGAGGGGAGACTCTGTTGCAATCGCCAACTATACTGGTATCAGTCAGCCCTAGGAGCGTACAGCTATCAACTTTAGGATTATTACTCATATAATTAGAGAAATCGATACAAAATGCGATGGCTCCTTTGCGTCAATTAAAAGTTTAATAACAAGCTCTAGTTAGTAGAGTTTAACAAACCCGGTTTTGAGCATTTATCACTCCAGTTAACAGCCCCCAGTAGATAAAAAATTACCCCAGCTATCAGTAGGAGCTGTAGCTGGGGTAATTCGCCCGAAAGCGGATATATTAATCTAACACAGCTATATCGATTAATTCGATTTCAAACAGAGCTGTGTCGTTATTCTTTAGGCAAAGTAGGCTTTGGTGGGATGTCAAAAACAATCACAAATGTGAATTCTTTGACAAACCGCTGCAAAACCCGAAAATGATCGTCTGCATCCCTCCTCCTGCGAAATCGCGCCACAACAATACGCTGACAATTAGGAAGCAGCTTAATGATGCACCACGGATGCAATCTCTCAAAATAAGTCATTTTAACCTCACCAGCGACAGTAACAGGTTGCGTTCTTTTTTCCTTGCTTGCCATTACGCTAGTTGAGAGAATATTCTTCAAGACAGGTCACGCTGACCTTGACAATTAATTAGGTTTGTGCTTTAAACCGCTCCAATTCTCTTCTAACGCACCTTCTTATCTTCGGAATGCGGACACAGCAAGTTCGCCAGTACGTCGGGAATCTCCTCAAAGTGTTCCAGCAGAAAATCCATTACTGCCAAATGGCGCAAATCAACAGCAGTAGGAAATCTTCGATTTTTTCCGCGTTTAAACCAACCCTGTACCGTCGAATCAGAGCGGGAACAAATGGAGGCAATTTGCTCGTAACTTACCCCCCACTTGACATAAAACTGTTTCGGCGTCATTCCCAATTGGCATTGGCTGTAAACTGCAATCAAATTGCGTTCTCTATCTGTCAAAGTAGGCGGCTTTTTCATCCTCATACCTCTCTAAATCTTCTTCCCACGCCGTGTCAAATTGACACCAAGCTGTACTCTTGGAATTAGGAGCCAGCCAAATTATGTAGCACCACATCCAGCAGCAACGGCGCGGTTCGTAGTTGTAAAATTGGCCGATAACTATTCCCCAATCGGCTTCTTCGCCAACATCGATCCAGCGCACCATCTCGCCACACTCAAAGCGCGGGGGATGAATTTTGGCAAAACTTGCAGGCAGCTCAATTGAAGGTGGTATATCATTCAAATGTTTTAGTGGTCGGGCCGAAATCAAATCTCGCTTTACTTTTGAGATTGACATGAGTTTTTAACTGTGCATCGACTGCAACAGATTTGTTTTGATAGGTTTTTAGGCCAATTTCTTGATAAAGAAATTGCAGCGCGATATTTCCTTAAATCAATCAATTGGAATCTCTAATATTAGATACTGCATCGATCGCGAGTGGATGCAACCACAATCGTCTGATCTTCGCGCGATTCAAAGATATGATGGGAGGTTAGCATCGATTGCTGAGCGCGCGACGACTGACAGATATGCCGACCGAGATGAAGCGTTTGGAAAGACAATATCCTCTATCAAACAAATCTCTAATTTAACTTGCGATCGATTGAAATTTTTCAAATTTTTACCGGATACCTGTCGGAGTTATTATTTATTGGCTTGAGATATGTTTATTGGCGATCGCTCACAGCATTACTTACTTTGAACAGCGCGAACTGCGCCCTCCACAGAACTCCTGCGACAGGGGTATAGCTGTCTTTCAAGGCAATATTGTCTAAGACCGCACACAATTGCCAGGGCGATCGTTCAATCCGTAAGCTCCCGTCAAGCTGACGTTTGAAGAGTATTTTTTCAGCGAGCGGGCGCCGCGAGCGTCCAATACTGTACTGAGACGCGACCGGACTTCAGATGAGTCTTTTACATGAGGGTAAGGATTGTCAATACCTTAGCAGAGTAGGCTCTGCAGAACAGATGACCCTTTTCAGGTCGCGCTGGACTAAAAACGAATCACACTTTTTGGCAGCGTTCTCACGTCGCTCCTCCATCCGCCAGCTCTAAGCGGCGATCGCAAGTGTGGACGATAGCACCCGAAAGCAACGATTCCACCATCACTCGAGCGCCTGAGACAGCTTTAACCACATATTTTTGAACCTCACCAACAAACCGCACAAGCGCGCCCACCTTCAATGAGTGTCCTGCGTTCGCAGCTTCATCAATTGGTGGCACACCCTCCGATATCTTTATATCTTTATCCGACCCTGTGCCGCCAGGAACCCCTTCCAAACAGGGAGCCACGGCTTCTGCCAAAGAGATAGCCTTCTCATCCCGCTGCTGCCAAGCTGCAAAAATCGCCGCTCGGTCGTCGTTGGGGAACTGGAACTGATAGACTCGAATGCGCTTGGACTTGCCCAAAGCATCTCGTTCCTCCGACCTTTCTTGGCGAACCCGTCGCAGGGTAAAGCCTAGCTTCCCTTTCAAAACGTACTGAACCACCTCCATTGGCTGGGCATTAGGGTGAACCCTGATACCCAGAAAATCCTTCACATCCGCAGAATACTGCTTGACCCTTTGAGCAAAGGCTATCACCTCCGGGTCAGTCCCTCGATACTCCCTGTCTGAGTCAAAGAACTCCATCAGCCCCAACTTCTTGAGAGCTTCCACAGAAGCTTTCAGGAAGCGCAAATCTTGCGGGCAAACCTTCCCTTGACCTCTTTCTTGATGGCCTGCCAAGTGATTTTTATCTCGTTTCCTGACAAACTCTGGGTCATGGGTCAAATAGTAATGCAGGCGAATTTGAGGCAGCCAGCCGTCGTCGTCCTTCAATTTCAGCTCGGGCGTCACCGACACACCATAAGTCTCTTGCAGTTGGTACTTGCGCTCTTGATTGAGTTCGCCGTTTGTCTTGGAGCGCTTGTCCTTCAACTTCAGATACTCAGACAGAGTAATATCAGGAGCACCAGCAACAGCATCCGCTTCTACCCTGCGGTTCTCTTGCTGAATTGACTCAGCCTCTTCCTTAACCAGAGCAGCTCCGACATTTCGGAGAGTTAATTCATTTAACCGAGCATCAACCTCCCGGACAAGCTGCTGCAAGAGCTTCCAGTTTTTGACCGCGCTGGCTGCTATTTGCTGCGCTAATCCCTCTAAAAGGAGTTGTTCTAGCTGATTTTCTCGGCACAGTTTTACCTGAAACCCTTCAGCTTTTAGGCTGTACCTAATCGCCTCCCTGTAATGCCACATTCCGGCATTAATTCTAGCAGCCATTTTTGCCCAAGTTCTCAGGTGAACCGGGTCGTGGGCCGCGTCGATGTCGAAGTCAACTCCTTGCAGCAAGCGAATATTGGTTTTGATAACCTTCTGCTGGGAAGCGAGGAGAGCTCGGTAAGAAGCGCTGCCGTTGCCAATTTTGCCAATGCCAAAGGGCGCTGTCCAAACAAAGACTGGAACATTTTCATCCCTGACGCGAGCGAGACCTTGCAAGGCATCGTTGACGGCAATTGCTCCTTTGAAAATGCCGAATACGGCTGTAAAATAACCGCGAATGTCGATGCTAACTCCTGTGCCAATGGTGGGGCTAGCGATGATGATGTCGTAGTTTTGAATGGTGGCATTAAGTTTCTCAACGCAGCCACAAGCAGGGTGGTTGGGGTCGGCTACTGACTCGCTATCAATCCTGAGAATGCGCTTGTTGGGAAATCGTTTTTGCAGTTGTGTTTCTAGGTTGCGACACGACCATTTTCCTTTGACTTTTTGGGAGTCTTCAACAACCATAATGTGGGGCCTGTTTCGATCGAGCGGGCAGCAGAGGGCGCGACTTTCAAGGTCGCAGCAGGTGACTTCTCGCGACAGAATTTGCTCCATTTGAGCGAATAGTGGTGCGGGACTTTGAGTGGCGTAGAAGATCGCGTCCCGCTCTTTTTTAGGTTTCCATTCGTTGACGGCAATCCAAGGTTGGAGAGGGATGCCAGCAAGCGCCTTCAAGTAGTCGATCGCGCAATCAGATAAATCAGCATCCTGGGCAACGATTAAGCCGCCGGTGGTTAAGACGGTGCGAATGAGTTCTTGCAGGGTTTGCAAGATGGCGACGCGGTTTTCGCGGCAGGTGCTGGAGTTCAAGGCGTGCCAGATGACTTGTTCGCACTCATCAATGAGGACGATCGCCCCAGACCAGTTTTCGGGGTTGAAACGGGCCATTGAGTGGGGGTGGAGGCTGTCTACACACAAGCCGTACCCGAATAATTTGCCTTCCGGCGAGTTCTTGGTTTCGTCGATGTAGTTGATTCCCAACCCGGCGCAGATGGCGCGGCCGAGCTGAATCCTGTGGGTGATGACTAGCACGCGGCGTTCGCCCGTGTTGAGGGCGTGGGAAACCAGGTGGGCGAGGGAGCGGGTTTTGCCGGTGCCTTTGGGGGATTTGATGCAGGCTAAGCCGGCCTCTGGATAGGGGAGTTCTCCCAGATAGCGAGAATTTAGCGTTAAAGACGCGGGATAGGTTAAAAGCCATGATTCCCTATCCTGCCAAAATTGGAAGCCTCGTGCTGCGTTTTTGAGGGCAATGAGCGCATCCTCGCCTCTGGCTACCACGAAATCGTCGATGCCTTTCTCCGGTCCTGGCAGAGTGATGACGCTGACGGAGCATTTGGCGGTGGTGAACAGGCGGCCGAGTTTGTCAATCTCGCGGTTGACGTTGAGGACGGTAGAGTGCTTGCTGTCGCGATCAAAGCCGATGTAGATTTCCCGCCCTGGGGTGGCGAAGTGTTGGAGTTCGGGGATGAGATAGGGGTTGCACTTCTCCCCTAGCGCGTTCTTGGTTCTGACACCCATTGTGACGCCGGGGAGGGCAATGGCCGCGTAGCCCATTGTGAGCAGGCAGGCGGCTTTTTTTACGCCTTCGACGATGGTGACGGGGATGTTGTTGAGCCAAACCCATTCCCAGAATTGAGGCGGGTTCGTGACGCCGGGGAGGGGCACAGGGGCAGAGGGGAGATTTTCGTCTCCCGTCTCCCCCGTTCCTGTGCTCCCCATCTCTAAGTCCTCTGGGTTTTCTGGGTTGATGGGGACACCGTGGCGTTCTGCGACTTTTGCCCAGATGTGGTCTGGGACTTGCAGGAAGAAGGCTCTGGTGGGGGTTTTGGGGGGGTGTTCGTATTTTACGGGCTTGGTTTTACCGTTTGGGTCAAAGGCATTTCGGGGCTGATAGGGTTTGAAGCAGCCCCAATACATGGGCTGCCAGTTGTTGAGGGGGTCAAGGCCCGAACACCACCAACCACCGTGCTCGATGTGGCTGTAGTGTTTTCTGGCCCACCGCCATTGTGCGTCGGGGTGGACTCTGCCGGAGGCGGCGTTAATTTCGTAGAGGAGGTAGGCGTAGGGGGCGTCGCCACTAAGAGTTTGCACGTTGAGGGCGAAGATGGCGGAGTCTACGCCGCTTTCTTGCCATTCAGTGAGGGCGGACTTAGACAAGACCATAACGCACCCCCATGTTGGCTGTGTTGACCTTCTGGCCTAGTAGCAATGCGAAAGGCACTCCAAGTTGCACCCGAATCTGGCTACCGCCAGAGCGCCTCATGAACGGGTCAGATGGGGTTAAGTGGACTATGAGTCTCTGTGAGGACTGATTTTGAAGGTCAATGCCTGTGCTATCTCGATAAATCTTCACCGGGCTATTCCTTGAGTGGGCAACATCCCTTTGTCTCATGTTCTGAAAATCGCTGCTTGCACGCCGATCAAAGATAATTAATTAATTAAGATAATCCAGGCGTAGTAAAGTTCTGAAACGCTTGCTGTAAAACGGTTTCAAATTTGAAAGGTAGCTAGATCCGGGTGTTTTGGTAGCTAGATCCGGGTGTTTTGGTAGCTAGATCCGGGTGTGTCCGTAGTAAAGTCGTAAGCCTTGCCTGATAATAGTTTGAAGGTGATTTTGAGGTCATTTTTGCCTTACTACGCAAAACTCCAGCCTTACTACGCTTGGGGCTGGAGTTCGAGTTAAAGGGATGGGAAGCTAGATTGACAGTTCCGGTAGCACTTTAGGCAAGATTTTTCTGAGGTGGGCGGCGGTTTTGGGGCTAATTGGCTTGCCGCGCTGAAGCTGTGAGACTAGCTGCTGAGATATGCCCAGCTTTTCGGCGATGGCTCTTTGCTTCGTCCAACCCTTTGCTTCACAAGCCTTCTGTATCGGTTCCCACTCTAACGGGGCAGCAGATGCTGATTTCCGTTTCCGGGGCAAAGATGCTGATTTTTTAGCAGCTATCAAGGCAGGAATTTTACCGGGAGGCTTGATGGTGACGCCAGCTTCTAGCAGTAAATCAATAATTCTTTTTTTGCAATCTTTGGGTTTACCTGTTGTACTTCCAGGACGCAACCATTCAGGGTAGGTTTCAGAGTCATATATAATCTGCCAATCTAACTCAATCAATCGCATTAAAGCTTTACCCCACCGCTCCTTTATATCTTGAGCTTTGTATTTAACAGACCGCATTAATTCAATTTGATTTTTCGGCATCACCATCTCTAGGACGGTCTTAACCGTGTATTTGCCATTTGTATGAATGGCGCTTTCTGTTGTTATATTGATGGCAATTAAAAATGCTAGCTCATCATGATAGGGGTTCATTTTGAGCGTCGATTCTGAAATCCAACCAAACTCATATAAGGCCACTGGAGGCTTGGCATTCTTGCCAGGTTTATTAAAGAAAAACTCAGTCCATCTACCCGCCCGAATGAAGGCTACTATTTCTGTTGGTTCATCAATTTCATTTGTGAAAATGTTACGCTGCCCGTAGCGCTCCACAGCAACGTCCCAAATGAGGGAATTCATATCGCATCCTAGCTTCCCGATATTCCATTTAATGGTAGCGTCCAGCCTTCTCAGAAGCTTCAGGCATTGCTCTATCCTGAGTAACTTCTGGGAAGTGGTCATATCTTTACGCTCACCCCAACCCATTAAGTCTATGAGGTTAGTGCCACCATTTTTCCCAGTTCCAGCTAGCTTAATTTCAGTTCTCCAAGGCACAGCTTGTTGAAAAACATAGGCAGATAGTAAACAGTGGAGTTTGGCAGTATCTTTCCCCAAATTGCCAAATTCCTCAATAATTCCCCAGGCGGCCTTGCCTGTAAAGTAAAAATATTCTTTAGTAACTGGGTCTTTATCCTTTAAGGCTAACTTAACAAAACCCGTGTTGTAATTATCTCGAAAAAACACATTTTTATGGGCATCTTCTTGCCAATCCCAAATTCGTAATAAGGACTTGCAAGCCGTTCTAGGAGGGGCTGAGGTGAGTATTTGAGTGATTGTGGTGCTGATAAATACCTGGGGTTCGGTTGCGGGAACTGTTTTTGAAGCCAGCCCCAGCATAGCGGTTAACTCATCTAGTGTCCGATTGGATAAATCGAGTGGCTCTAGAAAAATTAAAGCTGAATCAAGTGCCACGTTTTTCCATAAATTTTCCTCGGTTCTACCTGCCTCAAGCCAGAGGGTCAGATGATTTAATATCTCCTCTGCTTTTGTCAAGTAGAAAGCATCATCAACTATCTGCTCTTTGAGAAATTTTTCGAGTTCATCAACACACTTAGGACTAAAGCCTTCTAATGTTTCATCCCTTTTAGTAATTTCGGTATGAATCCCCATTGCTACATTCAAGGCCAAAGTTTCTAAAAAATTCCCTTGGCGTAGCTTCTTGGCGTACTCTTGAATGCGCTCGCCATCTATCGTGGTGGTGGTAGTAGATAACTCCATAGCCTAGCCTCTTCATGCCAATAATAGTTACAGGTTTGATAGACAAATATCTCACTTGCTTTATCGAACCGTTTTGTAAGGAGTAACCCGAACTTTCCGTACTACCACGCCCTGTATCCCCAAAGCATTTGCGTTCCAGTGGTGGCGAGAAATAATATGTTTTTTCACTAAATTCACGATCGAAAGCTCTCCCATATACTGTCCCAATTCGCTCGTTACTACAGTTTACCATAACGCTATTATTTTAACATTTTCCAGTAATAATTTCCTGCTTTATCGCTGTTAATTTGTGCCCGAAACTAAGAACTGTTGATACAAGCTATTGTCAAATCTCGATCATCCCCTAACCCACAAACAGCCTTCGCACAGAGGGACGTTATGCTTCCGGTTTTTCCACTAATTTCTCCTGCAAAGCACATCTCTAAGCGCGTAGCATCGGCATAGTCATAGTTATTAGCATAGGGCGGCGAGGTAATGATTAAATCAGCAAAATCATCCGGTACGCCAAGACAAGTCCGAGCATCAGAGCGAACGCTCTTAGCAGTATTAGCTGCTGTTTTTCCTGCAATTCTCATGTCTTGAACCTGGGTTTGAACCATTAGCTCAAAAGCTGACATCGGCGACAATACAGATTTTTTGGTTTGGTTTGGTAAGATGTACTGCCAAGGGGCAGTTCCAACGCAGGAAACATGGCAGAGAATGGCTATAATTGTCAGCCATACCAACTCGGATTGAGGAGAATCGTCAGCTAATTGTTTCCAAGCCTGCCACAATCGATTTAAGCCTTCAAGGGAGCGATCGCTTAAACAAGAACGAATCAAAGCCGGATAATTATCTACACAGCCCGACAAATTTTCTGCACGTATTTTGACCTTTCTTATATGCTCTAAATAAAGAGCGGGGTCAGTTCGATATAACAACTTGGCTGAAGCAATCCTAGCAACGAAGGGATGAGCTTCTACTCCCAAGCATTCAACCCCCATTTTCTCAGCAGCAAGCAGCGTCGTCCCCGCACCGGCAAATGGATCGAAGACAGTCGCACTCCCCCGTTCCAAAGCTCTAGCAATAACGGTTTCGACCCAAGAGGCCGAGAAACCCGCACGCTCATCTCGCACCAGCGGTGAACGGGCAACTTGATGTTGTCTGTAAAGGTTGAAAAGGTGCTGTTGCCCTCTTGAGAGACAGGGGGCGGCGCTAGCGGCAGAACTTCCCCAAGAGGCAGCTTTAATTGTTTGACCATCAAAATTTATGCTCGTTCACTCAATTGCAGCGATCGCCGCTGCGCCTGCAAGGTTTTGGAGCCCGCCGCTCATCATTAGTACGCTCGCCGAACGGACTGGTAAATTATCCATCTTTTTGCACCCCTAATGAGGGTAATCTGGTCTGGAAAGACAAATTATCAGACCGGCTATGGACTTAGAACACGCTGCTAATTCCTTTGGAGAAATAGCTTCGACGCGCGACCTAGTGGCAGAGCTGTTAGCTGCCAAGCGCTCTGTCAACACTAGGCGTGCTTATGAGAAAGACTTGTACGATTTCTTTGCGACAATGACGGGGCAGGAACCTCACCCGGCATTGGTACGCGAGTTCCTACGGCTGAACCGCTTCGCCGCTGTCGCGGTGGTTCTCAAGTATAAAGCCAAACTAATCGACAAGGGACTTAAGGAAGCGACGATTAATCGGCGGCTGGCGGCTATCAAAAGTTTGGTGAATTTTGCTCGGAAGGTGGGCGAGTGCGAGTGGAGTTTGGTAGATGTTGAAGGAGAGAAGGTGGTTCCTTACCGGGATACTACAGGGTTTGGCCGAGTTGCTTCTGAGAATGTGGCGGCGATGCAGTCGGTGTTGTCCATTCCTGACAGGAGTACACCCCAGGGAAAGCGCGACTATGCAGTTCTCCGGCTGCTGTGGGACAATGCGTTGCGCCGGGGGGAGCTCGGCGGAGCCAATATAGGCGACTTTGACCCGCTAGCCCGAACTCTGAACATTTACGGCAAAGGTAGGGGAACTCAAGCGCAGCTAATTGACTTGCACAACGCGACCGCAGATGCGATTTCTGATTGGCTGAGCGTGCGGGGAACTGCAATGCCCCTCGATCCTTTATTTATCGCTTTGACAAAGCGTGAATACGGATTGAGGTTGAGCGGGTACGCTATTTACAAGCTTGTTTTCTCAACTTGCTCCGCTGCGGGAATTCCTAAAAGAATCAGCCCGCACAGAATACGCCACGCTGCAATTACGACGCTGTTAGATACAAGCAACGGTAATACGCGAATGGCGCAGAAGTTGAGCCGCCATACCAGCTCGAACGTCCTTAATTGCTACGATGATAATCGCCAGAGTTTGCAGCGGGAAGCGTCGGGGCTGCTGGCTAGTTTAGTGCGCTAAGTTTAGATTTATATGTTCGGATAATAATCGAATACAAGACTATGGGGAAACTTACCGAAACTGTTAACTCTCGTCTCACACTCTAAGATTAGTTGGGTGCGACTGGCTGAACCTTTACCAGTTACAGCAGTGCATAACTGCGTTATTAGCAGGCAAGCTGATAGAAGGGATGCGGGGCAAGTCAACGAGCGACGGTTGCAGGTAATGCAGCAAAGCAGTTAGACTAAAATTCAGAAGGCGCTTGTCACCCCCTGAACAAAATAAGATTGAGTAGATTCAGGGAGCGAGAGTTAAGAAAGTAGTTTGCTCTGAACAAACCCCGACGAATCTGCGCCAAGTCATAACTTTTAAAAATCACCCAAGGAAAATCAACGAAGCCATTGCCGATGGGGAGAAAATCAGTAGCAGGGTACAAAGCCTTGACATAACGCTCCAGTAACATACGAAACCTGTGGCTCACAGGCGAGTTTTCACTCTCTTCTGTAAATGAGCGTCGGAGAGTTTCATCAGCGACTAAGAAATGTAGGGGGACAGCGAAATACTGATCGCTGAAATTGCTAGAGTCGCTAAGTTGCTGCGTAGTCTCCTCATTTTGCTTCAGCTTTTGGATAAAATCAAGAGCGAAGTAAATTTCATTTTTTATATCTTCGGGGTAATTTTTTCGCATAATATTTTCCAAAGCATTTATGAATTCTGGTGTCGCGTATTTACTGACTTGGGAATAAGGGTCGAACCTGTAAAGAGATGTCACCGTGTTATTATTCATTGGGACGAGCAACAGTGAACCATCCACATAAAAAACCTGCGGGCTGAGTTCGATCTCCAACAAGTCAGCCATGCAAGAGCATTGGTCAAATAAGAAATCAACGCCTAACTCCAATAGAGACGGTAAGCTGATTTTCTTCCTTGTCTGTTCGTAGGAAACAGCAGAATTGGGTGAGCAAGTAGACTTCTGTATAAAGAATTTCGCCGATTCAAAAAAACAAGGCAAATGTTCGAGAGCAAGTTTAACATCTCGATCTTCTGGATGTAGACGTTGATGGCTCCGCAGCCGCTGCATGAGAGACTTGATACGGGTACTAAACGTCTCGCCCCCCGAATACATCCCTTTTCCGCCAATGGGAATCATTGCTGTGTTGCGTCCGCAGAGATATCCTGCACCCGTAATTCTCGTCATTATCGCTGTTCGCAAGACGAGCAAGGAACCTATCAAATTTGCGACGCGAGTGATCTGACTTTGTTGCTTGCTGGGTACATTGGTGAATACTTTTTCAACAATGTACACCGTCACTTTCTTAGGTTCGCGATCGTTATTTTTTCCCTCGGCAAAATCGCCCCGACCTCGATAGATGGTCTGAATAATTTCCATCAGGTTGTTTTCTATCTGAAACCTAGGTAGCTCGACGATTATGTGTTTTGCATGAGGAAAGGAAATGCCGCGAGAAGCTGATGATGTCATAAATACTACTCTAACCTGGTCTTTACATTCAAGGCGGCTTTCCTTGTCTGGATCTGAAAGGGAATGTATTTCCAGATAAGCCTTATTTTTATCGAATCGAGGCCGCCTCTTTTTGACCAAATCTATTAATTGTATCAGACGTTGCTTGTCCTGAATGTAAACCAGTAATTGGTCTGAATTTTGCTCAGAGACGTGGTGGATTATTTCGGTTACTAGGGAATCGTCCCGCGCTGACTGACCCAGTTTATTTTTAAGGGAGCCATCCTCATTAATTTTACAAGTCTCGAAGAAAACTTTGTAAGTGAGTTCAATAAGTCTTGCTGGATATGAGTTGGCGTTAATAATGGTGGAATCAATAATTCCTCGCCGTGCTGACTCATCAGTAAACGACTGAAAACTAAGCTCTAGTGGCTCTCGCTCATTCTCAACAGGAGAACAGTAAATCTTAGCCGGCTCCGCTTCCCTTGTACCGAGGTGCGGCTTAACAACTTCAACACCTATTAGGGAAGCGTCAGCAACAATCAGTTTAGTGTTAAAACCGTGCGATTTATCGAAGAGTTCAAGCTTTTTATCCAGCCATTTCTGCATGGCGTGAAACCACTCAACCCCAGCGCTATCGCCCGTCACTTCGTCAACCATAACAATGATGTTTCTCAGGCGTGAAGATAATTTAATCATTTCCTCTGAAATCACTTCACTCTGATTTGTAACCGAACGGAATAGTCTATGAAAGTTATCTAAGGAGTCTCCGTATTTATTCACTTTACGGAGGGACTGAGTAGAGCAGGTAATCACAATTTTACTCACGCCCTTATTGATGAGAACGTGACCAGCATCGCACAGGCTCCTAATCACTCCCGTCCCTGACTTTTTATCGTAGCCAAGCGAATTTCCTGAAAGACGACTTATTTCCTGTCTCGCTCTTGTGAGGTGCTTTCCCTCATCTCCAACGCCAATAAAAGTTACCCCTGACCAATTAAAAGTATTAGTATCGGCATTAGAAGAATATTTGACTGTTGGCAAGCCGTTATTGGCCGCAATGATAGCGTGGCTTGTATAAATGCAGTACAGGTCATCAGCAAACAAACGCCGCGATTCAGTTCTAAATTTATTGATTGTGTCTTCGTTAACCGATAGCCGCGGACTGACGTAGAACAGCAGGAAGCCCTCGTTAACGCGATCGCGAAGAAAATCCACCACTGTCGTTGTTTTCCCAATACCTGGATTTCCGGTCAGGAACAGATAGCGACAGGCGGATGACAGTTGTTCCTTTATTATTTGGGCATGAGCATTCCTTAGCGTAATTTTCTGAGGGAGGTTGTATTTTGAAGTAATCGAATCATCCAGAGAATCCGATGGATTGTGAAAATTACTAATTATTTCAGTGAAAGACACGGTTCTGTCCGCAGTGGTATTCATATCGCACAGCGAGTCAACAAATTCTTTTACTTTCTGTTCCTGGCGATCGCTCTTGAGTTCATATTCTCCTGCTGCACTGTTTCCAACGCTGACTCCCATTCCACCAGGTGCGTACAATAAACTATCGGCGACACTTCGCTTGATTAAATTGAGCATCTTAACAAGCGTCCGCTTATAACTATCGATTGAATTCTCTGTGTCAGACTTTTCCTGTCTCTTCATCGACTTATATGCTTCGGCGCAACGATCAAGGATGTCGAAATCTTCCCGTCCGACATTCAGAGTGCTAATTCCCTGCGTCGTGTAACCGATCGCCGTGACTTGGACAGTTGCATCCTTTGCTATCCTGTTCTCTGATTCGAGAAACTTGACAAAACTAGCGGAGTACGATGCCGCCTGCACCAACTTAACAAAGTCCTTGTCGTAATAAGAAAAAGCTGTCAGGTAATCCTTTATGTCACGCCCAATTATTAATTCTCGATTGCTTCCTTCCTTTGTGTCAATTTTTAAGTGATGATAAACACTTTTGGACATTAAACGATGCAGTTCCACTCCGAGAGACTCAAGGATTGATAAAGCACTCGATAAATTCCACAAATCGCAATGTTCTCGTTCCTCAGTTGCACCCTGATTTTCCCCTTCGTTCAACTCGCTGCTGTCATTGCTATCAACGGTGAATGCAGACAAATCAACGCAGACGATGCGATATTCCTTTTTTCCGCCTCCCTCCCCCTCTTTCGACATCAGCATTAATGTGTCCGCCTTTAAAAATTCCCCCGTTGTGGCGTATTTATTTATGTATCGGAAAACCTGATCAGGGGTAATGTCCAACTGGGAAAGGATTTGAGAATAGCGGTCATATTCGTTTTTTTCCAGCGTTCTCATGCTGGTTGCATCCGAAAGACAGCACTGCACGTACAGCAATTCCCAATATCTGCTTGTATTAGAGGAGTACCCGAACGCATCCATCAGTTCGTGCCATAAACCCAAACCGCCAAGATGACCCCGCAGAAGTAACAACTTGCCCCATGTTGCCCATATTCGCTGACTCTCCGCGTCAATAAATCCCTCTTTCAATTTCATTTGAACGAGGCTATTGATGACGCCTCGATGATTGAGTTTTTTCAAATCATCAATGAATAAACCCATGTGGGCGTATTTTATCCCTGTTTGATGGATGGCCGTCAATATTCCCGCGTTAAATGCTAGCTCGAAAAGATGTCCTTGTGCCTCTCTTATTTGCATTTACAGATCCTCTAAAACTTACAGATCCTTTAAAACGGGACAATATCGCCGTTGCTAATAACCCACCACTGGGGAGCGATTATCGATTCAACTCGCTCCTTAAGCATCGGATTGGAATAGGACTCAACCAAGCAGTCAACATAATGTTGAGGCAGCTCATCGGGAGCGCTTACTTCACGATCTACTAAGTAATTCTTAATTTCATCGAGAAGCAAGAGAGAGGAGTGAGATAGATTAATGTTGCTATTAATCGCATTCTCTTCAGAAATGGGAACGCTCAATGCGTTGTACACTTCTGTGAGAAATGCGATAGAATTCATTTGCACCGAAGAGATGCAGTGCCGACTTTTTGCTGCTGACCTGCCAATTGCATTGTCGCCGATAATATCATTTAGGGGGTCGAGTTTGAGGAACGATTTCTCTGCCTTAGTTTGGCTTTTTTCGTATTTTGAATAATGCAAGAGCGTTAACCCAAGCATGAGGTTATTTTTTAGTTCTCCCTCTTTGATGAGACCGTCCATTACCTTATTCACGTCAATTACGTCGCCAGGGTGGGCGTTGAGCAAGGTAGAATAAGTTGTCACAGTGTTGTAGAAAATACGATCTCGCTCTACAGCTTTTCCGGTGAACAAATTGAAAAATACTACCTGGGAACGATTGGGGTCATTAAATACGTTACTCAACTGGCGCACGTCCTGAACGTACAAAGTCTCTTCTTTCAGTTCCCCATCAATCCGCAAGGCGCTGTAACTGTCGTACAGAACCGGATATATTACCAGATCATCAGCAATCTTGAGGTATTTGATGAGTTCCTGCGACATGAAGAACAATTCATTTTGTTGGTCAGTCACGCGCAGGTGTTCAGAAAAGGGAGTGTTAGCTATGTATATAACGTGGCGAAACCCCTTGAGATACATATCGCTAATTGTGTCGCCCAGCACTGCTGGACAGCGATGCAGTTCATCCCCTCTGTAATTTCCCGCCAGACTTTTCACCATCCTCACTTTTAGACCTGTTTCTGTAGGCTCCACTGCCACAACTTCACCCGTCAAATTGGCAATGTAGTTTTCTCCCCAACGTGAGGAACGGGCGTCGCATTTGTTGCTTGAAACCATCACTATTAACAATGGCTCTATGGTTCTATTGTTATTGTTCTTAATTTTGTATTCCTGTGGCAACATTGAGTAGAGCGAACACTTGGCATTGGGAATTTTATAACGGTTAATATTCGGCATCACTATTCCTTGAGAATTCATCAACAAGGAGTCGCTCAATACATAACTCCATTCCTCCACTATTTGATGAATCAATGTTTCCTGCTGCGTTGTTTGGGCTTCTGGTGTTTGGTGCAGCAGCCACTGACCTACAAATATATTTTTATTTTTTCGCGCTTGAGATGTCAGAATATCTAATATTATGAAGCCAAGCGTCCGCCAAGTAAGCTCGTATATAAAACGCCCCCGTTCTGTGGCTTTTTCTAAAGGTACTTCAGTCACTTTAAACTCTATTAGTGAGCCAGGAAATACAAGGCTACTCATGTATTCCGATGCTTCATCAGCATTTTTGGGGAAGTTAGGTTTTTCCCCTAATAAGGGTGCGAGCATTTCGATGTTCTTTTTATCGCGAGCAAATTGCTTGCTTGGATCTTGACTTGCAAAACTATAGAACACGGGAAGCATTTGAATGTCGCCAATTTGATAGCTCATGTCGAACTCGCGCTTCTTACTCGTGCGGTAGAAGTTATCCGTCTCAAATGTCAGCGCTACAGGAAACTGGATGATGGCGTCTTTATTTGCCCCCTGTGCGGAGATGAAAACATACTTGAGGCATTTCTTCAGATCTTCCGACAATTCATTCTCGAAGAATCTACTCCTATTGCTGATTTCGCTCAAGTCTGACAGGAGCAGTTTTCGTGACAGCCCTATATTTACATTTTTTTCGGCAGAAAACCCAATTTTTTCCGTTTTTAAGTATTCCTTAAGAGCCTTGACCGTAGCTTCCAGTTTGTCAGCAACTAAGTATTCACTCATTTCACCAACAAACTTTCTCATTAAATCTTTCTTAGCCTCATCACTCTTAAGAGAGTCTTCTTTCAACTGAGGTAATACTTCTTCGGTAAATTGCTTGATTACATCAAAATTGATCACCTCCTGGTAACAATAATTTGGCGCTAGAGGGTTGGGACAAGCAAATGCAAAGTAATAAAGAACGAAAAACTTAAGTATTTTCTCAATGTGTTTCTTGCGCCTCTCCTGCGTTAGATCGTCCAAATCTATGTTATGCAACTTTGAATCCGGCTTAATCATCTCAAGCCCATACACAAATGAAGAATCGTAAAGAACCGGATTACTGACGCGCCCGTTTAACTTGAATTTGAGTCCAAAAGTTATTGAGGTAATGCTCTGATGTGGATCGTCTGTTTCTCCAATACAGCCATCGATTTTACCTAAAAGAGGTAACTCCGAGAAGGCATCCCGCCCAGAGAATAATTCTTGGATGTCTACAAGTACGCCCTGGTATGTTACTTCGTAATAAGCCTCTGGTTTCTTTTTGTCGTTGATGAATTTTTCCAGTGATCTAAGACGCCGGCTGTAGTCCCTCAAATAAAACGAGGCTTCGTCGAGTGATATTCCGCGTGGCTGTTGTTTCCCTTTAAGGGCAAACTGATGTATTAACTTACTTTTTGGCTTCGAGTCTCTAACGCGATCGCAATCTTCACCAATTATATTTGCCCAGGATTCCAAGTAAATTACTTCCGCCTCTCTTTTCAGGCGACCGATTGTTTCTTGATTGAGTAACTTTTCAAGTTGGCATAATTCATTAGAACCATTAGTTTTGAGTGACTCGATGCTCGTTCTCACATTTTGAATTACATAATCAGGATAATCCAAGTCCTGTTTTGTTTTCACAAATTGAACATAATTTTCCAGCCCAGTCACCACAAATTCGCGGAAGCGAGTTGCACTATTTATCTCTATTGTTACTTTGTGACTTCTGATTGTAGGAGTCGCTAATTCAGAAGCTAAGGTCAAATCATGCGAACTCAATCCAGTCATCGAAGGGAAGTGCCAAGCAAACAAGGAGGGCTGCTTTGGCATTGATGCCAGGGGTACAAGCATTGACTCGATTAACTCATCAATGGTCACTTCAGAGCTTTCTCGATCGGGCTTTGAGCTTTCTCCATCAGGCTTTGAGCTTTCTCCATCAGGCTTTGAGCTTTCTCCATCAGGCTTTGAGCTTTCTCCATCAGGCTCTGAGCTTTCTTCATCAGGCTCTGAGCTTTCTTCATCAGGCTCTGAGCCGTGGACTTTCCTAATAGCCTCGATTAATCTATTTGATAAAGCCGTTTTGATTTCTTGAATTTTTTCTCCGAAGGTTTCACGGCATTTTTCAACCATGTTTATTGTCGCTTTATAGGCTTTTTCTCCTGGCTCTAATGGAGGTCTTAATTCTTGATTTTTTGCGAGTTGAAAAGCCAAACAATGAATGTCTATAATTAACCTAAATCTTCCTGAAGGGATATCTTGTTTTAAGCAAAATATTGCTGCTCCGGTTTCTCGATTCAGTTCGTTAATAGTTTTTGCTAGCCAGTCGCTATAATCCAGCCTCGCCAGTTCATTCCTGTCTTCTTTTAACTCATTTTTCACGGGAACTAGCTCCTTCTTTTATGAGAAATGGTTGCGGATTGTTCACTGGTTAAGGGGATAAATTATTCTCATACAAGTAGAATGATTCAAAATATCATTTCATGTTCGCAAAAATAAACCATCTCTGGAGGTCGGTGTCGAGCTTACAGTTATAACAGATTGCAGGTGAATAGAGTATACTTTAATCCCAAGCACCCACGAAACTGGTTTACAAACTCGCTATCCGACTCTCCTTTTACCCTCATCTCAAGCAACAGCAGGGTCAGCAACCAACGCCCTCATATAATAGCAAAGAGGTCGGACATTGTGGGGCAAAGAACTGCAACTGAGTAAATCCCGATCTTTGCAGGGGCTTTTCAGCACCCAAGAGCTATCCTCTTTGAGGGTCAAGTCTGCTACGAATGGATCGTGGGAGCGGGAGTCAACATCAGTAGCACTCCGGTGAGACCGGATTGGGGAAGAAAGCGCTGATCGAGCAGGCCGGATTGCGAAAAGGCTCCTGAGCGACTTGCGGTGATGAATGTTTGGCTCAACTTTGGCAAGAGGAGTCTAACTCGAAGTTGCGGGGGTTTTCCAGTACCTAAGAGCTGCTGAGGGGCTGATATTCATGACTTGAAAATGGGCGGAAGTCATTATAGCATTGAGTAGTTATATTACACAGCAGGCGAAACTGAAACGGTGTTGGCGGTTGATTTACTTGCTCTACACGCACTTCTACAAAACTAGGATCCCTCAAGAGAAGTTCAAAAATCTCACTCTTCAAATATCGCGGACAATACCCGACAATGTAGTGGTCTTCTGTATTTAAAGTCAAGGCTTTAGAATCATAATGATTTTGAAATTCGTGAGCTAACCACAACTTTTCTCCTGTCTCTAAGCGGTTAATTCGCTCAATTGCACAGGGTGGCAAATACCGCAGTCCGTGCAAGAAAAAGTGAAGGCGATACCGCCCTTCTGAATCTGGCTCAGGAATGGGAAAAACAGTTAGAGTATCTGTTTCTCGCCGCCCACCGCTGCGGGCTAACATGGCAATTGGATCGCTTTCATGTTGAGTCAGATTTAGCCAGTGAAAAAAACTTGAGTAATCGGGGCGATTTTTCGGCATCAACCGATTAGCAAATACGGGAAATAAGTAGGTTGATGTATATACTTCACCTAAGCACGGAAACGAGGGTAAAGGTTCAAAACCGCACTTCTGTTGAGCTTCTAAAACGCCTTGCGTGTAGGTAAATTGGTAGTTGGTTCCGTCAAATGTTAGCTTGCCAATGGGAAACCAGGAGCGGCTATTTGGGTCTTGCCAAGCCAAAAAAAGCGTTGAGTGTGTTTTCACGGTAGCGTTTTCCTCAAGTTAAGCAGTCTGTGTTGATTGAATTCAATAATTTTTTGGGCAAACTCGGCTGCAATCGGTGAGATACGAGTGTTAGGAATTCGATGAAAAATATCCACTATACTCGCCTTTGAGATACTTTCAAGTCGCTCAAGCCATATATGCGCTGCATTCGGAAATCGACGTGCAGCGCAGTCAAATACATCAATTGTTTTGAGAGGCTTTTTATCATCAACGCTGCCATAAAACGCCGAGAAACATTTGTTAGCATAAGCCTCAACTGAGCGTTTTTGCCTTTGTCGATCTGAGAGGTCGCGCCCCAGACTGGAAGCATGATCGTAACTGGGTGCTAGGTGTGCTGTTTTGGATGTAGTGGACGCTAGATTTACTGTTTCGGATGCAATGGGTGCTAGGTGTGCTGTTTCGGATGTAGTAGGCACTGCCTTATTTCGGACAACACCCCAGTTTTCGTGGTGGCGATCGCCATTGCCAATCCACGCATCTAACAGAAGATAGCCGACAAACACTTCTACAGCTTTTTGGATGCCACTGGGTACTGTCCAACCAATGGGTAAGTTCACAGATTCATCAGAGATAATTCTCAACACTAGATCAATTGTATGTTGTGACAGGTTGTAGGTTGCAAAGGTCGGGTAATTTGGCACGATGGGAGTAAGAAGTTCGTTACCGTGAACGAGGGTGCCACCGTTAGGCAAAAAGTAAGAAGAGACTACACCGAGATTCCCCTCACTCGTGGCGGCCAGTTCATAATTAGCATGAGGAATTCCCAGTAATTCGCACAATTCGGAGGCCACTTTTTCTGCCCAATCTTCGCCTAAATCAAGTCTTGCTTGTTTGTACAGGCAGCGGCCGAGTTCTGGGTGTTCAAACCAAAACTTATACTTGCTTCCCATTGCCTCAGTCTTGGAGAGTTCGTAAGCTTGAGGGGTGACAATAATGATGGGAAATTCATCAGGCATAAATTGTTCAACCTATTTCTTTCGCCGCACTCGCAGTTCACAAATATAGCAACCGCTTTCGTCGGTTAGAACACAAAGTCTGGTAGGGTTCATGAATGAACCCTACCTTGTCTATAGCAGTATGACGACTGCTATAGAACCCATTTGACATATTGTAGCGATCGGACACCAGCAGCCGATCGGATTGCAGCAACCTTACGCCTCGAAAAGCTCTTTTTTGAGGTCGTTCGCTTTAAACCCATAAAAACCGCCTCAAAGGCGTGTTCAGCCCAAGGAATTTAGAGCGTTTTTGGAGTTTTCCTAAAACAACAGAAGCCTACATTGTACCCGCAAGGCACAGTGTAGGTAGTTCATGTAGTTTTACTTTAAAATCAGCTTCATTTTTCCAATCCCTCACCCACCAAAGCTTCCAGTTCAGCTAACAGCTTCTCTAGTTTCTTTTGCTTTTTGGGGTCATCCCAAACCTTAGACTTTTTCACTCGCTGCAAAGCTGCATCTACGCGACTTTTAAGCGAGCGATCCGGTGCAGTCGCCTCCCCTGTATTTTGGGCTTTTAAATCGGCAATGCGCTGTTTGATTTGGGTCAGGGAGAGGTCGAGAGCGATCGCCTCTTCTAACAATTGGGAGCGCTCTGAGCTATCCTTAACTCGGGCGATCGCTCTGGCTTTGGTATACTCAATCTGTCCTTTCCGCAGCGCTCCAATCACATCATCTGGCAGGTTCAGCAACGGGAGGCGATTGGTTCGGAAACTCTCTGGAGTGTACTTCCCGACGAGTGCAAATATATCGCTTACTATTTCCCACTCCGAGCTGTGGATAACGTTATCCACACCGGCGCGTTCCGGGTGCGCGGCCGCTCCGAGCAAAGCAATAACTGACGAAGAGGTAGAGTTCAATTTCATTGCCAGCAATTGCAGAATTCCCTCAGTTTCCTCAATCGCATTCAAATCTTCCCGCTGCAAGTTCTCCAGCAGTGCAATTTGCAGAGCCTCTGTGTCTGTCAGTTCCCGAATCACAACAGGAATCTCAGTCAAACCTAACGACGAAGCGGCTCGATAGCGCCGTTCTCCCGCTACCAATTCGTACTTGTTGCCATCTATTGGGCGTACCAGGAGCGGTTGCAGAATCCCTAGCTGCTTGACTGACTCCACCAGTTCTTGCATAGCTGTCGGATCGAAATAGCGGCGTGGCTGCTGCTGGGGCAAGACAATTTTGTGTATTGAGACAAGGGAGGATGCGGCATCTTCGCTGTCGCTGGTTCCTAATAGAGCCTCAACCCCTTTGATTTGATAAGGCTGACTGTCGCGCTTTTGATTCATGCCAGAGCTAAGAGTCCTTGTGCAATAGTATCGAGTACGGCGACGGCTGGATGTTTTGGATTGTACACGGCCAGAGGTACGTGTTGCTGTGACGCATCGGCGAAAGCGACAGTCCGAGGCACGGCAGGGTAAATCGCACCAATCTTCTCCAGAGAAGTAGTAATTGACTGCAAACTTTGAAAGGCCTGTACAGTACGGGTATCGTACAGCGTCGGAATCACTCCGGCAATCTGCAATTTCCGATTAGCGCGTTTCCTGACGCGAGCAATGGTTTGCAACAGCAATTCGGTTCCTTTGAGAGCTTTATATTCAGTCTGAATCGGAATTAAGACGTGAGTGGATGCAACTAGACTGATATAGGATAGGATGCCTAGCGAAGGAGGGCAGTCTATCAATATGAAGTCATAGTTCGAGCTAAGGGGGTCAATGACTTCTTTTAGCCGACTATCTCTCATGTCAGCCACCACCAGTTCCAGCTCTGCTCCGCTCAAATTAATATTAGAAGGGAGCAAGTCCATGTTGTGAAGGTTTTTGCGGAGCGCCGCGTCAGAACCGTTCATAATGGACTCGTAGACAGTTTCCTGCAACTCAGATGGCTCCAAGCCCATGAAGGCGGTAAGTGAGGCTTGGGGGTCCATATCTACTAACAAGACTTTTTGCGAACGCTTCGCCAAATGGTAGCCTAAATTCATTGTCAAACTGGTTTTGGAGACGCCACCTGACTGGTTGAACAGCGCAATAATTTTGCTCATCTATTTTTAAGCACGCAATAAACGTGTTGATTCAACAACAATATTAGTGGACTGCGGCTTATTCTAGGCTAATCTTTGAAATAACTTTGAGAACCGCCTCTGATAACTGCGATCGCAGTTAGCATTGAACTATCGCAGTTATCATTGAACTAGAGATGTTCAGCGCAGTCCCTACCCATAATCTTGGATTTGGGTGGGGTTCGTTCAAAGGTAGTGTTGAGTTAAATCGCTGATAATATCTAAGCTCATATTGTCAACTAATTTAGTCAGAGCCACAGCAAGAGGCTTCTGCGACAGGGGAATTCGCTCAATCAACAGCCTTACCGCTTGCTCATCTCCACAAGCGGCTGCTTTATAAAGCTTCTCAATCGACTCCCTCGGCAACACAGACAGCGACTCAGAAGTCAGTTGCACAAAAGGCTCATCCTGTTCGGACTTTCTCGGCGACTCCTCTTCATAGATATAGCGAACACCCAAATGAAGCGCCATCTTCTCAAAAATTACTGTTTCTCGGAACGGTTTGGCAACAAAGTCATCGAAGCCATTCGACAAAGCGAGTTTCTTGGTTTCAACAAACGCATTAGCGCTCAAAGCAATAATTTTTGTATTGGAGCCGTCAGGCAGAGAACGAATTTTTCGAGCAGCTTGAAAGCCGTCTAAAAGCGGCATTTTCAAATCCATCCAAATTAAATCCGGCTTGTACTTTTGCCACAATTTAACAGCCTCAGTTCCGTTATCCGCAAACCACAAAAGAAAGCCGGCTGACTTCAATATCTGAGTTAGTAGCAACCGATTTGCAGACTCATCGTCCGCTACCAGAATGCGATAATTTTGTTGGTTGGGTGCCAGTCCATTCACTTGTTTTTGAGGCTGGATGTCACGGACTTCGCTCTGTGTTGCACGACTCACTTTAATGTAAAAACTGAAAACCGTTCCTTTCCCCACAGAACTTTTGACCTTGATATCGCCACCCATCAGCTTGACGAAAGAGCGGCTGATGGGCAATCCCAAGCCCGTTCCCGTTTGTGATTTCCTGCCAGTTGCTGTTTGCACGAACGGCTTGAACAAACTGCTAAGCTCGTCAGGCGCAATCCCAGGACCTGTATCCTTCACTGAGAACTGGAGAAAGAATTTGGGTAACGGTTTTTTTGCCAGTGGCTGAAGGCATTTTACAGTCAGCTTCACCCTACCCGCCTCAGTAAATTTAACAGCATTACCTAACAAATTAATCAAAACTTGACGCAGCTTGCTTTCATCAGTTCGGATGTATTGCGGCACATCAGAACTGCGTTCAAAAACAAGTTGCAAGCCCGACGACTGAGTTTTGAGCTGAAATAAAAGTTTTAAGTCATCGAGCAAACTGTACAAGTCAACAGCAGTTTCTTCGAGGGTGATTTGACCTGCTTCAATTTTGGACAGCGACAAAATATCGTTGATTAGTTTCAACAAATGCTCGCCGTTGCGATTGATAATATTTAAACTCGGCTGCTGTTCCGGGGCAGTTTGTTTGGAGCGGACAAGAAGGTGGGCAAAGCCGATAATCGCATTCAGAGGCGTTCTCAATTCGTGGCTCATATTGGCCAGAAAGGTACTTTTAGCGCGATTGGCACTTTCGGCTGCAATTTTAGCTTGTTTTAGTTCCTTTGTTTTCTGTGCAACTTGCCGCTTTAAATCGCCAGAATATTCTTCTAACCGCTGGCGAGATGCTTTTAACTGGCAATTCATGCGCTCGAAAGCACAGGCTAGGGCTTCGAGTTCGGCAATACCGCTACCTAAAACTGTTGAGTCGAAGTCGCCACCAGCTATCGCCTCTGTTGCCGAAATTAACCGCAGCAGCCGCTGTTCTATTCTTAGGGAAATGGACAGCAAAAGGCAGATAGAAAGAACCAAAGCCAGTAGCACGAGCAAAATAGTGTTGCGGGTGTTGGCCTGAACTTTTTGGGTGAAGTCGGTTTCGGGTACAACTGCCACAATCAGCCAATTTAAGCCTTTCGGGTTTTTAAAAGGTCTGACTTGTAGCAAGTATAGTGAGTTGCTGGCAGTAAAGTTAAGATTTTGGCTGCTGTTAATAGCAGCGAGGCTGCCATAATGTTTAAGCAAATACTCTGTTGAAAGCTGGATTACTTTTTGTTGCAGAGCTTGGATGCTTTCTCGCTGCAGTCCGTCAACAGAAATAGACGGTTTTGGTTCAGTTACCTCGTTCCGAGCCACTAAACGTCCCGAACGGTCTAAGATAAAGGCTTGACAGTTAGGGCTAATGAGGAAATCGTGCAAGTTGAATGTTGAGGTTGGGGTGGGAAAAGCAGAATTTGTTTTTTGTTGAGGCAATATTGTTTTTGGAGAGTCTGACCCATTTCTTTCCCCATTTGGTTTGATTGTGACTCCGGCTGTTTGACTTGGGGAAAGTTGGTTTACCGAACCAATTGGAATTTGATTGTAAGTCCCTTCTCCTTTCCCAACCCCTTCTGTTAAGTAGTTGTCAAGGCGGTCAGAGATACGGCTCGTTGCTTCTCCCAATAGGTGTGCAACTACGTCATTCATTGTCTGTCGCCCTGTTTGAAAAGAAAGCCACCCCGTTAGAGCTAGTAAGATTGAAATCAAAAGAGCGTTGGGGACTGTAAGCACAACGCGCAGCGGGAGGGCAGACTTTTTTTGAACAGAGCTTTTTGGGCGGAACATTGGTTGAACAAAGGAGTGGAGAATGAGGAAAAAAACGTTCTTCTTCAGAGGGGAGTAACACCATCCGTAGAAGAGTTCTCCTCTTCTGGGTCACCATCCCCGCTCACTCTCGTTATGCTGCTTGACTAATCCCTATTAGTAGCGCAGCTTCAAACGAATCTGAATCAGTCAAAAGCCATAAATTCTCAGAGCGAGCGGTTAGGAAAACTGGTTTCTGCCTGACTCAGCGCGGGCAGTATTAAGGAGATGATTGGCATCTCAACTAACCCAAGCTGCGTGCTTAAAACCACTCTTGACTGGTAATGGGTAATGGGTAATTGGAACAATTTGAGATTTGAGATTTGAGATTTTAAATTGATGGCTCGCCGTTTATCCCGCTCTGTGCTTGACCCCGGAACGAATGCACTTGCCTAACTCTGTCTAACATGAGTTAGATATGAGTAGGCTTGTGTGAGCGCTAGTTTGGTTCTTCAAAAACTATTTTGGCTAGTTCGATAATCACAGACAAGTCTACTCCGGCTCGTGCAGCAGCATCGGCCGCCGATAGATTCTGATTTCTTACCAGAGCTAAAAATTGTCGCACGCTGTAGACTACTGGGTCGTTGGCTGCTGTGTAGCCTTTTTGAATGGCAATTAGCAATCCTTTTTCGACATCTGATGCTGCGGGGGCGCGACCTCTATCAACGTTCACAGTCGGCTCCATTCTTGGGGTGACGGGAGCGATGCGAATTCCTAAGTGTTCTGGTTCTTTGTTGGTAGGAACGATGTTGAAGTTGTAAAGTCGCTGTTTCCCTTTTGAATCTACAGTTTTGATTGAAAGGTTAGTGATGGTAGCTGTGGTAGCTCCCGGAAAATTGAGCGCTTGAATGGGACGCAAGAAAACAGTTTTGGCTTGGCCACTTGCCAACTGTGCGTCGGTGCTGAAAACTATTTTTGAGGGGTCGGCAATTAAAACGTAGGCGAGAGCTTCATCGGTTGAGCTGAAGTCGATCGCACTCGCGCGACCGGGATAGACTAAAATATCGATCGCACTATTGACGGCAATATCTCGACCCACAGTTTGATAGCCTGTTACTCTTGATTGAGCAAAAGCACAGTCGGGGTAGCTTGCAGTAGCGAACACTGCTGTGAACAAAAGCCCTCCGAGGGAAAGCATTATTGGAGATTGGATGCGATTCGTCATGGCAGTTATTCGTTGATGTTGAGAAAATTGTTGACAGTAGAAACGGGGATTTTATTTACTAATCGCAGTCGCGTTGGGGCGACTTAACCGTTTACCAACGGTTTGGTTATCGGTAAATGTTGAGAAAGCTGTTAACAGTAATAGAAACCGGGGTTCCCTTGTTAATCACAGCTACATTAGGGCGGTTTAAAAGTTCTTCAGTTGCTCTATCTGAGCGGCTTTCCATCCGTTTTGCCAGGGGGCTGAAGAAGCCATCGAGGACGGCTGACCAAATTTGCGGGTCTCGACTTTCAACGGTGGTTGTACTGCCCCCAAACCTACCGCTAATACTGCTAGAACTCCTGACTTTAGGCTCTGCGAATACTTGACCGACTCGTCCAACTCCCGACAGCACTGCGGTAAGGATATCCTGTCCGGCAATATCTGAACCTGGGTCGAAGTAGCCTGAAGCAATCAGTGGCCCTCCGCCCTCTCCTGCAATCAAAATTGCGCCTTCTGGAATGGGCTGCTGTTTAATCTGACCGTTTCTATCAGAGTAGACGAGCGCCACAGCAGTAGCTTGTACCATGCGATTGGTCAAGCTGACGGTGCTGGCTTTGGCAATGACAACCGTGCCTGCTGGAAAAGCAATAGAGCCGTCAGTTGCCGTTACGTCGGCTGTGAGGGTGACGGCAAATTTGTCGTAAAGCTGTTTGCCTGAGCCTTCATCCCACAACAGGGGAACCGAAACTATGCCGTTGGCTGTGGTTCCAAGGGGAACCTGAGCTGTTTGGGGCGTGCGGTTGAGAATGCCTTTTGCCCCTGGGGAATTTACTTGTTCTAGGGTTGGGGAGTTTGTTAAGGCAGAAGCCTCTGGAGCAGTTTCTGGGGAAAGGGTTTGAAATTCTGTATCGGCGGGCAAGGACGTTGGACGAGCGCTCAGTCGAGCCTCCGTCTCGATTGGGTTATCAGTAGAATCGGAACTTATTTGGGGGGAAAGGGGAGCCGGAGTTAATTGGTTAGTGGGGTTTTGGGAGTTGTCGGTGGTTTCGAGGCTGTCCCCTCCATAAGGAAACTCCGGGTGTAGCCTTTCCCCGCTGGCGTTATTTGGGTGGCTATATAGTTTTTCTGGGATTTGCTCGAAAGAAACGTATGAGGGTGGCGACTTTTGGTTGCCGATATTGACTGTTAGGAATTCAGTTGTTGGAGCTGGGTTCGTACTAGCGGCGGCGGTAGCCCTTGTTGTCGCTGAAGTGCTTGGTGTTGCACTCACGGCATTCGCTATTCGGTTAGGGTCAAAATTTCCCCTAATTTGTCCGAGTTGGGCGAGTTGGTTCCACCGCTCAAACGGGTCGATTTTTTCGGATGTTGGAGTTGGAATTAAAGGTGGGGGTACTAACGGTTTGAGTATGGGGGCTGGTGGGGGCGCGGGTGTTCTTTGCGGTATGGGTGCGGGTACTGTTACCGTCCGCACTACTGTTCGGGGTGCGGGTAGGGGTTCGCGTAGAGGAGTAGGTGGCGGTGCAGCGCTCCGGGTAGCGACTAGACGCGGAGTTCGCGGAGTTCGTGGGGTTCTTGACGGTTTGGGCGACGGTTCTGTTTTGGGTTTTGCGGTTTTTTGCGGTTTTTCGGCTAACAGTTTTTGTTGGTCTTGGTAAGCTAATTTAGCCAGTAACTCCGGTTTTTCATCTTTAATGGTGCCAGAAGAGCTTTCTTTTGGTGTTGATTGTGCGATAGGTTCGCGAGGTGATTTAGGTTTGATAAATTGCCAAATCAGCAGTCCTAGCAATAGTATTCCACCAGTCAATAGCAGTATTGTCACTGCTCTAGGAACGCCTCTTTCGGAAACAGGCGGGGGCAGTGGGCTTTCCTCATCTTGAGCGAGTTGATATTGAGTTTCAAGTGTTAGGGGTGCATTGGGGTCGAAATTAGCAATGAAGTTTTCATCAATATCATCGTCAGAAGGGGAAGGGTTTGGAGAGGGAAGGAGTGGGGGAGAGGAAGAGGGGGAGAGTGGGGGGTTTGTGTTGCTGCCGTCAGTTTTATTTGTCTCGACTGATGCACTCGCATGGTTATTCATACTTTTTGTTGTGTGGAAATTGGGGCTGTCGGGGCTGATACTCATTGGATTTTCGGCTGGTGGGGTTGTTGAATTATTCATGATTTGCTGATTAAAATTTTTGTGTTTTCAAACAACTTGAAAAACGAAAGATAGAAGATTGAGGAGCGAGGGGGAGAGAGGGAGAGAGAGGGAGAGTGGAAGAGGGGGGGAGTGGGGGAGTGGGAGAGTGGAATAGTGGGAGATTGGGGGAGTGGGGGAGTGGGGGAGTGGGGGAGTGGGGGAGAAAAGTGATTAGAGGTATGCTGTAAATAGGAAGATTTCCCGTTTTTAAGTAGATTGCAGTAGATAGCAACTCTTTTCAATCAAAGGAATTAAAAATTCTAAGCTGCCGTGCATTAAATTTGCAGATTTGGTTGGTGTAATGGGTGGGAAAAACCGTCAATTATTCTCCCTCTCCCCGTCTCCCCCACTCCCCCTCTCTCCCCCACTCCCCGTCTCCCCCACTCCCCTCTCCTCTACTCTTCCCTTCTATGGTTTGAATTCGACAATTCGGGAAATTTCTAATCCGGCTGCTCTCAAAGAGTGAATAGTCTTCTCTAATTCATTAGCGTTTTCTTTGAGAGGGGATTTGGGGATTTCTACGGCTTTGACGGTGAAGGTTCGATTAAACTGTTCTCGGCTTTCTCCAATGCCTTGCTCTAGCACTACGCGAGTAGCAATTACATCTATTTCCCAAACTCCTCTTTTTATTTCTCTGGGTTCCCCCATGTGAGAGATATAGACTCCAGAGCGGGTTTTTCCTGAATAGATGGTGTTGGGAACGAGTTTGGCAAGTTCGACCAGGGAAGCTTTACCAAACTCTGATTCCATCATCAAGGAACCCATCCAAGCAGTTGTAGGAACTTGGGAACCTTTAACTTTAATGCCGGGGTCGGGGTCATTTGTGCCGGGAATTTTGCCTGACCAAGCCCAGGTTAAATTTACCCAACTGGATACAAAATTTTGGATGATTTTCGGCTCTCTGTACAGTTCATCTTGTTCTGCAATTCGTGCTGCGGTTCCGTCTTTTAACTGGACAAAGGTAACTTTTCTTTGAGATAAGGCTCTCAAACTGACTGTATTTACTAAAACAGCAATTGTCAGGAGAAAAACAAAGCTTGTTAGCAGGACAAAGCACAAGGCTAAGGTGTTTTTAGATTCAGGGAGTAAGGGTTGTGATTGTGGAAATTTCATATTATCGAAGGGGATGGGGAGATGGGGGATAGAGAATAGGGAGATAGGGAGGGAATGGATTGGGAAACTGGGTTTGAGTAGTGAGTAACAACTCGGTTCGGTGAAGAAAAAGCTATCGGAATTTCCTTCCCCTAGATCAGTTTTCCCGCAATAACGCCGATCGCGTTACTGGCAATATCTGTAAGCTGTTTGGTGCTATTGGCGATCGCACTGTACAAAGCAGTTCCTCCACCCTTGGCTATTAACACGGCTAGAACGGGAGAAAACACAGCTAAAAAGAATAAAAAGGCGATATCTGTAACTAACTCTGCATCGGACTTGACAATCACTACAGCGACTAATCCAACGACGATGTTGTACCCCAATTGCACTCCAAATAACGACATAAATCCTATTAGCCAAGCCCAGATAGGTTTTCCTTGTAGTGGCAATAGTGATAAACCCATTGCCAGAGGTCCGAATAAAGCTGTTAGCAACAATGCTGCTTCTAAAATATTGACAAATGCCCACTGTACTGCTCTAAGAATTAAGCGAATGATGGGCAAGACAGTAGACCTAAAAACTTGTCCTGCAAAATCGCCATTTCCTATATCCTGAAGATTGGCAACATTGCCTAAGTTTTCGACAAATCGCTGCAAGCTTTTGAGAGGTCTTCCATTTTGCTGTTCGGCTGCCTGAAGGATTTGTTGAGCTGGCTGTTTTTTGCTGTTCCAACATTCCACTAAAGCTGCTCCAACTTTGCCCTGACATTCGCTGTAGAGTTTCTCAATCTCTTCTTTTCCAGCACTGGTGAGGTTAACGTCACTCAGGGCAGTTCTGAAGGTCATTTCTCCGACTTGAATTTTCATAATTTCTTGAACTTGAGTGCTGCCTACAGCTTTGATTAATTTGACACTTTCAGCCAAAACTTTGCCGTTATTGCTCAGAAATACTACAATCACAAGCGGCCAGATAAACATGGCTACTAGCTCTGACCAAGACTGTTTTTCAATGATTTCTTTGCCACTGGTGACAGCGAGGTAAGTAACAGATATTCCGGCAAGAATTAGTCCGAGTTTGACTAAGGCAATCCAGAGAGATGATTCTTGAGTGTTGAAGGTGTTAAACCAAACTAAATTCCACGATTCGACAGTTTTTTGAGAGACTTCTACGGCGTCGGAGAGAGTGTCGAGGGCTTGTCCTGCTGTGCTACTTTGGGCAATAAATTGTATTAGCATTGCGGTGTCTCCTTGCTGTGATTTCAGTCTTCGTTTGCCCCTAGAGCGATGCCTCCCGGCATTTGAAACAATCCAGCTTGAGTAGAAGAAGCGGTAGCAGCCGCAGCATCCTGCCGTCTCTGGGCGGTGTTAATTTCGTTAAGTTCTTCTGCCTGTTGAGCGTTGAGAATGTTGGCAAGACTGCGGTCAATTTGCGCTTGCTGGCCCTGCATGACTAAGGCACTTTGATTTTCTGCTGATAAGGCTGCTTGCTTAGCTGCGATCGCACTTTGTTGAGATATGTTTCTCATAATGTTCTGTGTGACATCTTGACCTTCTGAATCAGCACCCAATTCCATTGAATTTTGGCTCTCGCGATTAGTTTGCTCTACGTTTTGCTGGACAATTTCTTTCAGAGTCGCTTGCTTTTGTTGAGCTTCTTTACTGAGAGTGGCTTTATTGGCTTCACTGACAGCACTTTCTCTTTCTGCTAGTTCTGCGGTATTCTCTTTGAGGCTGTAAGAATCTTGCGGTCTCTTCTCTAAAGCAGCGGATAGTTTTGTCCCTTCGCTTTCGGAGGTGTTGCCGTCCATTATGCTTTTAACTGCTTCTTTTAGGTCTGGAACTTTCAGTTCTCCCAGGAATGAAGAGAGGGTTGACTCTATTTCACTACTGAATTTTTCGACTTGGTTTAACAAATTGTCCCAGATGCCTGAAATGCTGTCGGAGATGGTGGAGATGGTATCTGAAATTTCGCCTGTTATGTTGCTAATTGTGTTTTCTATACCTCCTATTTCTTTCGGGTTGCTCAAGAAGTTATTAGCTGATTGTTGGATTTGGCTTTCTATTTGTTGATTGGGAACTGTGAAGCTGGAGCGGTTGAAAGTGCTGCTGTTAGGATTGTTTGAGGTGGGAAGCTGTGTTGCAGTCGGATTGCTGTCAGAGGTTTGAGCTTTTGCTTCAACAGAATTTAGTATTAAGATCAGCCAAATTGCAGGAATGCCGAGGGCAAGTTTGACAAGAAATTTCGGTGATTTCATCGGTTTTTCTCCGTCTAGCTAGCAATAAGGTCTTGAGGGGATTTGTGTCCATTGATATCAGTGACTCCATTCTTGCCAATATTGGTTAATGAACGTCCTTCTTTAACAGCTTGTACGTATTCAGAGGCAAATTGTTTGAGTGCTAGCAGTTGCCCTTTTAACGTATTGGGATATTGAGCCATCACTCGCGCACGAGCCATCAATTCAGCTTGATTGTTAGCCACACTTGCTAATATCATTTCGCCTGGATAGTATCGGCTTTGCCAGAAACGACCTCCTTTTTCAATTAGCCAATTGGAATAAAGGTCGGCAGCTCTGGGAAGGAAAGCTTCTGTGGCATTCTGGCTAATAATTTCAGCCGGATATCCCAAATTTTTGATCCAAGAAGTGGCTCCGTTTGATGTCAATCTTCCGGTAATTCGATACACCATGTTTTGCATAATCATAGTTCCCGCACTACAATCGCAAATACTGTCGATATCTTGGGATAGCAAGAGCACTGAAATGCCATTCTTTCTACCCACTGCACAGAGCTCGCCTACTACTTCAGCAAATCCATCTTTTTTAAACAAAATCGAAAGTTCGTCTCCGATAAATAGGCTTTTCGGGTGAGAAAGTGCGTTGCGGATGCAAGCAGCGTGGGCGTTAATGGCCATTAAATACTGGTCTTGTTCGTTGCCCAGACCGCTAAGGGCAAAAAACTTAACAGCGGGTTCGGGTGAAAATGTACTCGGTCTGCCAATTGCTTTCCCTAAAGGTGACGCTAGTAAGGCGTTGCATTGAGTGGTAATTTGGTTGATGGCAATGCGGTCGAAGTCGGTAAAGTTTGGCAGATTTAGTTGCTCTTTTGTGCAGAATTTCAGGAGGTTTTTGAGGGTTGGCATTTCTTGCCACGCGGTCGATTTCCAGCCTTTTTCAAAGGCCGTATTGTAGCGCTCGATAATGTCTGGGTCTTCTAGAAATTTTTTCAGAGTTAGCAGCAAAATGGCATCGACTCGCTGCGCTAATTTTGGGTCGCGGACTTTGCCCATGCTGATAATAGTCAGCGCTTTTCTGATAAACTCTTTCCATTGGTCTAGTCGGCGCGATCGCTCTTCTCTGTCAAAACGCCTCAAATCGGGTATTTCAAGTAGATTCGAGCTGCCAGAGGTGATGTCGTAGTACGCACCGTCGTCGCCTAACAGTTTTACTGCTGTCTCAAAGGTGCTACCACTTCCTGCTGAGATATCCATACCGACTACAGGGATATTAGCGGCTAAAGCATCGACGGCAAATCGCCATCCTACAACGCTTTTACCGCAACCGGATTCACCTGTTATGACAGCGCGACTGGTTTGGTTGTGCATGAGGTCAACGTACACGGGTTTGCCGCCTTTGGTGATGAATTCAACTCCTTTTGAGTCGATGTCCCTTACAGCAGTTAAGGGCAAAATACCGGGGACAGTTTCGGTGTCTAAGGTGAGGCGGCGTTCGTTAATTAGCGAACTGCTGTGCAACAGCCAGCTTACAGTAATGGGCAAAGTTTCTAGCCAGAGTTGCCAAGCAATATTGCGCTCTCTTAATACCTTGGCAGAGCCGAAGCTGTGAGAGAGCATTTGGCAAGCGTGTGTTAGTTGCTCCGGGGTTGGTCGGTAGACTAAGAAGGTGACAGCAGCGTGAATTGCTCTTGCACCTTTGTACATTTTTTTCTGGGCTTCAAAGGATTCTTCCTGTTTGACTTCTGCTCCTACATCGCGACCTTGACCTTTTTCTAAAGCGCGTTTTTTGGCACTTTTAGATTGTTTAGCTTGCCTTGCTAAGTTGTCTTGAATAATAAAGTTGGGAGCGGCGCTAATTTCGACAACGGCTTCAGTATCGCGGACGTAGCTGTTGCTCATAATTTTCCAGAGCCATTGCAGTTGCTCTCTGGTATTGAGCCAGCCGCCGGGGCCCTCTTCCATTGTTAGCACGCCGCATTCTGCGTTTCTGCCGGGAAGCAAAATGCGTGAGCTAGCTTTTCTGTGTTCCGGGCAGCTCGAACGGCCGCTCATACCTTCAATTAAAATGGTGCAGGCGTGTTTGTGACTGTTGAGGGTTTCGGTTAGTTTGTAGTCCGACGCGGTTTCTTTTAAGGTGAGAAGTTGGGGAATAGGGGGTACGGGTGCGCTGTTGAATTTTTGCCACAGCCATCCCCACAATGCTTGGGCATTCATGGGTTGAATTTCCAGTCCAATTTTGGTGTTTAGCAAGAGTTCCCACCGGATATAGCCTTGCTCGAAAGCGTCGAGCAGCAGTTGTTTGTAAAAGCGTTCAGAGTAGATGCGCTGGTTGCCTGTAAATTGTGCAGCAATGCTGTTGGCTGTGTTGACAATTCCATTGATGAATTTACTCAGAGGGTCGTTGGATTTGGAGCCAGATTGAGCGTTGAATGTCCAAGTGCAGAAAATAGTTTGGTTCCACAGTTGTCGGGTGCCTGCTAAGTTGAGTTCTTGAATGCGTTTCTGTTCGTTACGAACGAGTACAGAAATGGGTTTGAGGTGACAGTTGTCAGCCAATTCAGTTAACTGTTGCTGGCGAAGGCAATCGCTGCTGTAGCAGCCGGTGTGAAAGGTCATTTTTTCGCCTGGGGGAATGTCTTTTAGCCCTTCTTCTAAGGCGGTGGCTGCATTGTTTACTTCATGGCGGTACAGGATGTTGTGAAAGCCAGCCGTCTCGAATCCGAATACAATTTGGTATTGACTGCCTTCATTCAGTAAGTAACCAGAAACTTCCCGACCATCCTTTTTGATAGTGACTAAACAGAGGAGGTTTTGGTAGTTTTGGAAGGGCATAAGTCGGCTGTTACCTCCTTGTTGAGTGGGAGCAACTTTGGGTTTAAGTTTGACTCGGACTTGTGAATCGCTGATTCGGTGGCGAATCGGGTTTGGTCGGTGTTGGGGAACGGGAGAAAGGTATAAAAGATTACCGTTGTACCACTCATTCCCCGGCGGAGGTCTAAACCTGTCTACAAAAAGGTGAGGTTTGTTACCTGTCAGGAGCCACCAACTTACAATTAGCCAGAAAGTAGTGATGAAAAACCAAGGCATTCCTAAGCTGAATAGGCCGTTGGTGAGGATGTAGGAAATTACAGTTATTAGCATCCAGGGAATTAGCTGTTCCGCTGGAATGATGCCGATGCTGGCTTGTTTGCCGAGAATTTTGTTGACGGAAATAAAGTCTTTATCTGGGTCTTTGAGCATAATTTAAAGGGTTTAGATTTGAGGTTGAGATGTGGGAAGACAAACCCTTCCCCTTTGGATAATTAAGCTCCACCTCCGCCACCGCCATTGCCAATGAAGAGGAAAGTTATTACGTCAATGGCAATTACAATGGCAAAAGCTAAGGCAACTTGAGTCACAATTGGTCGCCAGTCATTGCCTTGCTGCGCTTGGTTGTAAGCAAAAAGAGACGCGGCTGCTACTAACAAAAGGAAGGCTCCGCGAATTAAGTTGAAAATCAGTTCGATGACTTCGGCATCAATAGCTTCACCTCCTGCGGAAGCCGCTCCTTCTGCTAGCTCAGTCATAAATTCTTCTAAGCCGGAGAGGAAGATGGCGTTGGCGGGGGAATCGAGCACGGAGCACAGTGCAGTGGAGGTAATGATGGCAGTAGCAACGTGCCAAAATCGAATTTTGCAGCCGATATATCGCTCTACAATTGGAATTGCTTTAGCGGTGTGCCACAAACTCAAAAAGACTATGCTGGAGCAGCCTAAAGTTGCAATTAAGAGCGGGTCGTGAAGGCTGAAGTAGATGAGTGAGGCCAGGCAAATGCCGATGAAGGGAATGTCGCCCAGTTTGATTTTCTGTTGTTTTAACCAGCGTAATAATGAGTTTTGATTTCGTTCATGTCTTGTTTTGTCTAAGTAAGTAGCCATGTCACTTGCTCGCTAAATTTATTGCTTAAATGCTAATTTAAGCTGCATCTACTGCCTGCAAAATCACCAAAAACGGTGATTTTATACAGTGACAGTGACCCCCTCCAAATGGAGGGTGCAAGTGAAAAAAGTTATTTCAAATCTCCATCTCGGCTTCAGTTTTTCTAGCTTCCTGCTTGTTGGAGTTATGGTTTTGAGCGAGTTGTTGTTGGGAGAGGAGATTTTCTACTTCTTCGGGTGGAATGTCGCACAGAAGAACCTCAACATTACCTTTTTGGAGGCTGGCCTCAAAAACTATCTCGCTGTGAGAGTTAAAGCCTTTGACAGTACCCTTCGACTTGGATTTATCGCTGAATTCGACTTCAAAGTCGAGGCGCGAGCCTTGGGAATCGGTAAAGCTGATTTCATCCTGACCGCTTCTCTTTACCATTTCAGCTAGACGCTCTTGGTTGAGAGCTTGTTGAAAAATATTTAAGCGGTCGAGTTCTTCTTTTTCTTCAGGTTTCAGGAAGTCGTTTGTAACTTCCCATTCTCCAGTTTTATCCTGTACTGCTGAAAACAGATCCTCGCCTTCCTTAGTTTTTAAGCTGACAGCGGTAGAGGAGTCAAAATTTGTTACATAAAGTTTGGCTTGTCCAAAATCAACCCCGTTTTCTAATGCAATGCCTTCCGCATTTGCTTCTTCTTCAGCTAGGCTGTAAATTTTTGCCAGTGTTGCTGCAAGTTGGGCATCCTGAGTAAGATTTTGGGCTGTCACAGTGATTTTTTTAGCAGTAGCGCTAGCGCTGCTGCTAGCTGGGATTGTTGATTCTAATGAAATTTTTTCATCTATTTCTGTTGCGTTTTGTACGAATTGGTCGCTGAGGGATGGAGTCGAGCTGTCGGGCGGTTCTAATTTTGCCTCGCCAGCTTGAACGCCTGTCTCGCTTTTTTGAAGAGAAAGTTTGTTCTCTAAAGCTTCTATTCGCTCTTCTAGGGTATCGAGTCGCTTTTCAAGTCGGTTGAGTGCTTCATTTATTTGTACGAGCTGTTCTTCAAAACTCGCCTCTGTGTCAATCTTAATAGAAGCCGTTTTTTCAGAATTGTTGTCTCTCACAGGACCGGAAATTTTATCAACTTTTTCGTGGATTTTGCTAACAGCTTTAGCTAAGAGCATACCGGGTGTTGAGACAAATTTGGCATCCGGTTCAGGTAAAATGTTGTGTTCCGGTTCTGGCTTCGGTTCAGCTATTGGTAAAGCTTCGGATTCGACCATTGCATCTGCAACTGAATCCGCTTCAACCAAGTTGGTAACCCGCTGCGAGAGCGAGTCAGCTCGCTGGCTTTGAGCTTGGAGCCTTTTGACAATACCGGCAACTTGGCGCTCTTTTCCAGCCCCAAGAGCAGCTTCTATAATTTGAGAAGCTGCTTTTTTCCCCATCAGAGTAGCGAGAACCGCAACTTGACCGCTCAGGCCGCTGACAGTAGTACCTTCTACCTCACTTCCAGAAATGGCTGTTCTACCACTAACTTGTACAGCAGCATCGAGGATACTATCGATGTTGTGGTCGTTTGATTTTTTGCCTTGAGGTCGCTGTTGGCTCGTTCGGTTTTTTAAGGGTGTGCGTGCTAAGGATTCAGCAACTTCTACCGCTTCATCTGTCTGAAGTTTTCTTTTGGCTTGGGATTTAGCTGATAATTCTTCGTCTTCCAAATCTTCTCGCTCAGAGTTTTTAAGGTGGCTTTTAGTTTGAGGCTTAGCTTTAGGTTGAGGTTCTTTGACTTCAAACTCATCTAGTTCACTTAGTTCATCTCTCGGAGAGCGGGTTAAGGGTTTAGATTTAAGCAGTAGTTCCTCCGACTCCAATTCCTCTAGGTCATCTTTTCGATGTCTATTTTTGTTTTTAGAAGTGGCTGAGGGTTCGTCATCCTCCCAAGTTTTTATTTCATCTTTTTTAGATTTGGTAGTGGTTTTAGATTTCGTTCTGGGCAACGATTCCTCATCCTCTAAGTCATCTAGTGAATCGTCTTTTTTAGACTTAGTTGCAACTTTAGATTTAGACTTGGGGGAGGGTTGCTCATCATCCAATTCATCTAGTAAATCGTCTTTCTTAGACCTTGTTTTAGTTCGAGGCGAATCGAGTAATGCTTCAATTCCTGTTTTAGTAAATCGGTTGTCGTCCGGCTCTCCCAAGTGCTCCATCATGTACTTTCCTGTGGTAGAGCCGTACTCGGGTCGATCGCTCAAACTGAGGACGAGTCCGTTGTGCTTGACCTCCACGCTAATGCCAGGTTTGCCGTCTGCTTCCGTTAGTTCTTCAATTGCATCGGCAAAATCTTCTACGCTGGTGAGTCCGTTGTCCAGGCAGTAATCTAAAGCTTTCTCGCAGCGATTTCTTAGGTAGTTGAGGATTTTCTTGCCCTCCGCTGTGTTAGGGGTGATGTAGTTTCCCTGGCTTCGGCTTCGGTATGCTGTTTTTGTAGCCATAATCTTTGTGGCGGCGTGAGTGGATATTTCCCATGAAATTCGAGCAGTATGGCTACTGACTTCACTCGGAAGAGCGGTTTTGGGGAGTTAAACTGACCCCCTCCAATCGGAGGGGGAAGGTATTAATTAAGCGGAAGCAAAAGAAGTGTCATATCATGTCCGTCAAAATCCCCATAAAACCGCAGGCTTCAATGTGTGTTGTACGAATGTCCTCAAGGGAGGTCAAAATCGAATGTGTCTTTTCTTGCCTCATTCGACTTTGACCTCCGACAAGCAAGACATATTTAGACAACACGTATTGAAAAGGTTTGCGCTTTTTCTATGATTTGCGTGAGCGGGTATTTGTGAATTCCCCACAGCCAAGTAATAGAATTGCAATTATGTTCTAGTTAGGGGACATAATATGACTTTCTAAATTACGTTAAAGTTGTGCGTCGGCAACTCTATGTTTTGAGGATGTGGCTGCTAATTCAGCATCTACTTTTAAGAGGTATTTGAGAAAGTGAGCGCTGCTGTTTTCAGAAAGCTCCTTAATGATTTGACCTGTTTTTAAGTCAGCAGCCAAGACCGGATTATCAGCTTCATCTCTGACTAAACACCTAACATTATTGCGAGATTGGCTAATAAAAGCTGTCCAGTTCCCCACAGGGATTTTAGTTTCTCCAGTTTGGTTATATGCTTCAGAAATCGCATCTTTCAGCAATTCTGAGAGGTGGGCGAGGCTGGCAGCAATGTCTTCGGGTTGAGATGGCGGTTTGTTTTGGGTAGGGGTTGGCGATACAAGCGATCGCCCTTGACGAGGGGTTGGCGATACAGATTGCGATCGCTTTTGGGTAGGGGTTGGCGCGACTTCTGAAAGTTCCTCAACTGATTCAATTAGTTGCACAGAGCTAGGGTTGATGTTTAAGATCAGAGCGCTGCCTTTATGCGAGGGTTCAATAGTGGCCTCAAAGGTAGTGCCGATCGGCAATTTAGGTGAATTAGCAGAGAACATAGCTAATTCTTGTCCGTCAAGGAGGACAATAGGGCTGCCGTCGCGCCTCGAACCGCTACCGCTAACAGAACCCACCTCAAAAGTCAATGTTTTCTGCCTCCATTTGGGACTGCTAAAGTCAACATCTTTTAAGTCATTGTACTTCTGCCCAATTAGTTCAGCTCTGTCAAACTGAAAGGTTTGCAATTGCTGGCAAATTTCATCCGTAAACAAATTGAGAACCAATGCTGCTTTAGGTGTTTGGTTTTGGGAATCAAGCCAAGTATAATCAGCAGGAGCTACAATACGTGAACTGACATCTTTGGTGCGACCAAGACCATCGCGGTAAGTTAAGTCTAAACTGTCGATGTCATTGGCATTGCCGCCAAACTTCTTCTCAAGAATTCCCACCAGTTTGTCGCTGGGTTCAATTAAGGCAAAATTGACCATTGGCAGGCTCGGATGCAAAGTTGCTTCATATTTAATACCTTTGCTGTCTAACAATTCTTTCCAATGTCCAGCTAAGTCTTTGCCAACTGGCTGTCGCTTCTTATCCCTGACAGTTTTACCGTTATTGTCCCGTTCCAATTCCTCGAAAGGGACGCTCAGAACGTAAGTGTCTTTTGGCATTGCTTCGTGCAGTCGCTCGTACTCAGGTTCAAGGTTGAATTCAATCAGCAGTTGGCGAGAAAGTTCCTTACAAGCTTTGCGAGGAACTTCTAAGTTGGGATTTGCGGTTTCGACGTGCCACATCGCACTAGCAGCTAAAAACCGTTCTTCAGGGTCAGTCCAAGCTTCGGTCACATCGGCTCTTAAGCTCTCGTATAACTTGCTGACGGCTTCTTTAATTGCCTTAGAATCGCCGCCGCACTCCAAGTGAATTTCGCCCATCCTTTCTCGATAACGTTCCTTAATATCTTGCGCCCACCTGACATAATGTTTCTCCCATTTTTCTTGCTCATCTAAGTCAGAAGGAGACTCAAACAAGTAGCGAAACTCGTCGCGGTGGCGGCTTTTTAGACGAGTCGGTTCCCACTCTGGGTTAACAGCCTCCCTAGCAATGCAATTGATAGCGGTGCCGTCTCCTATAGGTAATGGCACGGTTTTGTAAAGCCTGGGGTCGTCTTTGTAGTCAAATAGGTAGCTTGGGTGCTGTTCTGACCACTGCTTAGCCTTGGACAACAAGGTGGGGTGGTGGTCTTCGGTGCGAGTAGCACTTTTGGGACTGTCCACTTCAATTTGCAGGGCATCAAACAGCTTTCCAAGAAGCTGCCGCTTCTGTTGATTGAATAAACTTTCTGGCTGTCCCGGTTCTGCTGCTGACGATTGCACTCTCCCGATTAAGGTAGCAACCCAGCCGATTTTATTTTGGGCGATGGCTACGGCAATTTGCCGCAATTTGGTATACTTGCGATCGCCATCACTATCGGTAGCTTTATTGTAGTCAACTTTCTCTCGCTTCTCAACAGCATCGTACTCATTCTCTTGATTAGCGTGCCTGGTTTCAGAGGCGATATTCGGCATTCGGGAAGCAGGCGTAATTACTAATTGATCGCCATCAAAATCGCATTGGTGATGCTGCATGGCTTGGTCAGAGCGAATGAAAACGCACCCTTTGTACTGCGTTAATTCAGGCTGGATTTTGTTGTCTACTGTGTAGCGGCGGATGTTATCTTTACTGACAATTGGGTATCGGGTAACGATAACTTCTGTGCCGTGCCGCAAGTGGGGGGCAACAATTGTACCGGGTTTGAGGTTTTCACAAGGTTGAGCCATTGCTGAACCGTGATGAATTGCTCCTTTAATTGCTAAGTCTTTCCACTTTTTAGCCAGTTGTTCTTGCATGAAATCGACGACTTTGGGAAAGTCGAGGAGTTGACCGAGTTTGTCGTTCCTCAAAATTGAAATTAGTCGGGATTCGTTGCGCTGGGCTTTTTCATCTGCTTCATCTTCTAATCCGCTGCTGTCTTCGTGAAGGCTAGATTGAAAAGCAGCTTTTTTGTCGTGTTGCTCTACTAAGTATTTGGCAAGTTGCAGTCGGTTATTTTGCAAGTCAGCTAGCTTTTGGGCTTCAATTTTGGTCGGTGTGGCTATGTCAGCCCCAATAGCTGCTTCGGAATACCAAATCGAAAATTGCCAAGAATTTTCGTATTCAGTTACTTTGGCGTTGCCTCGATTTCCCAGTATAGCTTTGGGAAATTCGTAGTCGCCACAGGGGATAAGTTCAGCTAATTGCTCTTTAGCAACTCCTTTGATAGAGGAGCGATCCATGATGATATCATAATCCAATTCGGAGGTTAAATTAGCATCAGGCAACAGCGTTCCTTTGGCAAGAAAGCTAATTTCTGGAGTGCGGCAGTCTTCTTGTTCCCATTCCTGCATCCAGGCAAATCTGAATTGAAAAGGTCGGTTATAATTCCCTCCTAATTGTTGGGCTAGTGCCGGTGAAATTTTACCGTGACAGTCTCCGGTTTGCCACTTATGAGCTTTCGCTTTTTCACTCGGGTCATCGCTTTGAGAATCAACAATTTTGACTCGCAAGGTTTCGCCGTCAAGGGAGCTATCTAACAATTTGGCTCCTTGGTTGCAACTGCTAACTAGCAGTGAGCCGTAGCGACAGGCGTGGTCGGGTTGGGTTTTGAATACGCTCAACAGTTTGGTTGAGAGTTCCATGTCTGCAAAGTACACATTTTTGCCGGAGCTGAAAGCAACTCTTCTGGTAATACCATCTCCGAAATCGATGTTTTTCAGAGGGTCGAAGCTGCTATCATTTGGGTCTGGTTTAACGATGCTTAGGGATGCTAATTCTTCAGGTTCAAAAAGCAGTTCAAGCAGGGAGTTACGCAGCACTTCTGATTCAGCTTGATACCGCCCCTTTGCTCTACCGTCAGTCAAGGACATATCAAAGACTGGGATTTTTAGTCCTTCCCCAGCTACCCATTCTGTGGAGCGATGTTCTGGGGTAAGTTTTCTTCTGCTCATTGATTAGCTCCTGAATCCTAGTTTTTACATTTTTAGGACTTACGCACAGTAATAGTCCAGATTTTGACAAGGGTGTTGCTTCACAAATTCCTGCTACTGAGTGATATTCACCCCCTCCAATTGGAGGGGTTTAGAAGAAAGAAGTAGCGTGTTACAATCAGGATGACAATCCCAATGTGGAGAAAAAAAGTGAAAGTAGTTCGCACAACTACGGCTATGGAAAGCCAACGGGATTATTTCTCTGATAGCGATGCACTTGCCCGCGTTGCTTTTGGAGAAGGTGAAAACAGCCAGCAATTCGGAGGTTTGAACCTCGACGCTAACGGGGTTATTAAAGGTAGAGCATCAACGTTGTTCAACGTCACCGAAGAACAAGTGGAGAACCCTCAATACTGGATTGATTTATAAGAGATCCCGACCGAAATTAAGTCTTCGCTCTTACAAAACAAACGTGTCACAACGTGTCACATTGTAATACCATTTCTAAAAAGTCTTGCTACACTTTGCATCGTTGGGTTTATTTCACGAAATCAACCTACTGTTGCTACTGTTGCATGACTTTTCATAAATGGTATAATTCGGAGGTGTCTAACTCGGATATGTCTAATAATTCAGGTGTCAAATCAAGGCATTTCTGACACCTGAAAAGATGGCTAACGCCGTTTTTTGGACTGCGTTTTATCCGAAGAACGACTCTCAAGCGTCTGGTTGGCTTGAAGAGAGTGCAAATTGTTACCTGGAAGCAAGCTGTAAACCACTTTGCGCTTGCGGAAAACCTTAGTACCATCTACAGGCATTCCTTGTTTCCAAGCGTCTGCAATCGCCTTTTTGTCGGCAGAAATTACGGTTTTTGTTTCGACTCGGCGATAGGGTTCTGGCAGTTGAGATGGGTCAATCAAAACTTCACAGGTAGGCGGATTTTCCTTGACAGTAATGCGGCGGTGTTTGCCAATAACTTCGGAAGTTAACACGCCGCACTCGTTGAAGTAGAGAACGGTTTTGTCTAAGCGCTCTCTCCACCCCTGGAGTTTGTTGATAGCTTTTGAATGCAGTTCTATCAAATACTGCATCCTGGCTGTAATTCCTGCAATTTCGGCATCAATTTGGTCGGCTAAGTCGGCATGGGCATCAACAGCGAGTTCCTGGGTTTCTTGGGTTTGCCAAAGGGATTGCAGCAGTTGATCGATTTCTTCTGAGCTTTCTGCTGATTCTAGTTGATGCCAAACTTGAGCCGCAGTTATTGAACTTTGAGCAAGCGTCGCTGTGGCTAAATTCATGCTTAGTATCCTCCGTTGATGCAGGTGTGATAATAATCGCGGCGTTCTTCGAGTTGAGTAAGCGCAGCCATTGTTTCCGGGTCGGATTTAAGAGAGATTTGTTTGTCCTTTTGAATCCGGCTACCTGGTTGAGAATGAGTTAAATTTTGTGAGTTTGACTGGGTAATTTTTTGCATACAATTCAAAAAACTTTCTTAAAAATAGCGCGACCGCGCTCTTAAAAAAAGGAGTATTTAAAGTTATGAATTATCCTATAGTTTTTTACCCAAAAGTGGTAATGCAGTTCTGCCATCAATATCCTTTGCCAGAGGCAACTTCTAGTTGTGCCACCTCATCCCAACTTCAAGAAACTCAACAATTCGGTCAACCTGTTGTTTTGCTGACTCCGCCTCAACCACCTGTGGTGTTACCTGTCAAGTTGCTGTGGTTAATTTGGGTGTTTTGGCTCTATGGTGCGATCGCACTTCCGCTATTAGCTATTTCTTGGGGTTGGCTGTGGTGGGAAATGCTGTTGGTAGTAGCTGCTTATTCATGTTTAATTGCGGCTGCTTATAGTTATGTGTTTGGTTGCCGTCAAAAACTGCTATCCAGGTATAAACAGCAAATTCTTGAGTACAAGCAACAAAATATATTATTCCATCAACATTTATCCTCGAATAAACAGCAAGAATTTTCTAATTTTAAGGTGGAAAAAGAAGGGTTGCAGACAGGTTTAAAAATCGCAAAACTTGAGTTAGATTCCAGAAATCGATTGCTCAAGGATTTGATGTCACTTCGCGTTAGTCCTAATGGCACATCTCAAGCTCGGCAAGGAGTGAGTGAACAACGCTTTTTGCAATACTTACAGCAATATTTCGAGGAAGTTGTCCAAGCAGCAGAGTTTAAAATTCCGTTATCTCAGAGGAGCTATTCAGCAGATTTTACTGTAATTCACACTCCATCTGGACTCGGAATTGATGTCGAGATTGATGAACCTTATTCTGGCAAATCTAAGAAGCCCACTCACTGCTGCGATGCTGACAGGGATATGCGCCGCAATCAATTATTCTTAGAGTGGAATTGGATTGTGGTTAGGTTTACTGAAAAGCAGGTGGTTCAGGCTCCTTTGAGCTGTTGCAAGTTCTTGGCGATTGCGATCGCCTTTGTAACGGGCGATCGCTCTTATTTAAAACAACTGGAAACTGAGCCCGATTTGCTAAGCGTCAAACCTTGGACAACAAGAGAGGCAAGGGCTATGGCTAAAAGCAACTATCGCCTTACTTATTTATCTGGATTTGGCGTCGGTTCTGCTTGCGATCGGGTTTCAAAGTTTTGATGCGAGCGCACGCAATATCCGACTTATTGACTGCAATAAATGTTTATAATTAATACAAAGGAGATAAAATAGATATGCTGTCATTTGAAGAGGAGTTCATTGAAAGTCAACAGCTCAACCAAAGACTTCTGCAAACAATTCGTTTGCTTGGAGAGTACAAGGGAAAGCAGGAGTTATTCAAACAACAAGCCCCACAAGTTTTAGGCACTTTGCGCCAAGCTGCAGTTATTCAGAGTACCGAATCTTCTAACCGCATTGAAGGCATTACTGTGCCGCTCGAACGGATTAAGAAATTAGTAACAGAAAAAACAACGCCGCGCGATCGTTCAGAACAAGAAATTGCGGGTTATCGGGACGTGCTAACTACAATTCACACCAGTTATACCCACATTCCTTTTAGTCCAGGTGTCATTTTACAACTGCACCGCGACCTTTACCAATTTGCTGTTAATACAGGCGGGCGCTGGAAAACAGTGGATAATGAAATTAGCGCTACTTATCCTGACGGGACTAAAGTGGTGAGGTTTCAACCTACTCCCGCTTATGCTACTCCTGCGGCAATGGAACGCCTGCAAGAACGGTTTAATCGCCTCTGGGAATCGGGCGAAATAGAACCTTTATTGCTGATTCCAACCTATATTTTGGATTTCTTGTGCATTCATCCATTTTTAGATGGAAACGGACGGATGGCAAGGTTGCTGACTTTGTTGCTGCTATACAAAGCCGGTTATGAAGTGGGGCGATTTATTAGTTTGGAACGGATTGTAGAGAGAACTAAGGAAAGCTATTATGATACGCTTTACCAATCTTCCCAAGGATGGCATGAAGGGCAGCATAACCTGTTACCTTGGTGGGAGTATTTCTTGGGAGTCATGCTGCTATCAGCTTATCGGGAGTTTGAGCAGCGGGTGGGATATGTTACATCCGCAAAAGGAACTAAAACGGCGATCGTATTGGATGCGATTAACAATTTGCCTCAAGAATTCTCTATTAGGGAATTGCAGGAACGGTGTCCGACAGTGGGAATTGATTTGATTCGCCGTCTATTGCGCCGGGAAAGGGATGCAGGACGTTTGCAATGTCGGGGACGAGGGGTGGAGGCGCATTGGCGAAAGCAATAGATACAGGAATTAGGCACAAGCAACTGGATGTTGACTTGAAGTACAAAACCTAACACCCAGTTCTAACTATTTATGCAAGCTAATGAAAGCGGTGTAGACCGGGAAATTAGCTTCTTGGTAATGGATAAAAGGTAATCGGTCACTTGTATTTGACAATGTTTAAAAACTGTTATATTTCCTCCTATTGGAATTGCATTTCCTACAAAAAAGCTGATTTGTCCTTTCAATTTTTGCACAGAGGGCAAAAACGTTTGTGGTTTTTTTGCCTTTTGATTCTCCTCTCAAAACTTTTGTCTGCAACCCAGCATTCTGCCAAGACAAAGTTTATTCCGCGTTCTCGGGCAGCGGCGCAAAATTTAGCACCTCTGCCTTTTTTCTGTTTCCAAAGCCTTTCGTCCAAATCTTTTGTCCAGCCGACGTAGTGTTGGGCTGGATGAGTTGAACATATCGGCTTTTCAAAGTGCAGAAGATACACGTATCCTGCCATTTTGTTTGCCATTTTTGAATGTGGTTTTAATGTTTGCTATTGGCTGCCGGAGAAACAAACTTGTCTCTCCGGCATAATTGAATTACCAGTCGATTTTTAGCTCGCAGTTTTGGTTGCTGCTACCATTGCTGCTACCATTGCTGCTACCATTGTTGGTGTCGTTGTTGCTACGGTTGCTGCTTTCGAGAGGGAATTGGAAGTTTAAGGCCAGCAGTTCTTGTTCAATAATTGACTTTCGGTCTTGGACTTTTTTGTCTCTCACAAGTCGCAGAGCGTGGATTATTTTGTCGAGCGTTTGATAGCTTGTTTGTTGAAAATTCAGTACAAGTGTTGTTTCCCGGCCCATGATGTACAGTTCGTTTTCTGTTTGGTGGACGCAGGTTAAATTATTGAAGTAATAGGTGTAGGTTTGCGATAGTTCCATTTTTTTTTCCGATGCTTTATTTTTGGGCGCGACAGCGCTCATAAGTTGGTTTTTTCGTAAATGTTAGTGAGTACGCTAAAATGTATAAATAATTTATTTTTACCCATGTTGACTCACAAATTATTTGAGCAAGCACGGCCTCAATTTACTTAATAGTTACGCCAAAATAGTGGATAAATACGTTAAAAAAGCTGTCAAAATTAGTGGCAGCAATATCAGTAATTGGTATTCCTGCCTGGTAAGAATAATTGGGGGGATAAAACGGTTGACCCACCGTTATCAAAACCCTGATATGGCCGAACTACCCAGTAATTTATGTCGCAACCAGGAAATTTGTTAGCTAGCGCTTTTATTTAATAAAAGTCAAATTGTTAAGTGGCAATAACTAATCCAGTTCGAGGTTTTGGGTGTGCTGTTTATACTGTTGGTTATTTTGTTTATGAGTTTGCTGTTCTTGCTCAATTAATTGTATCCAGATATCATTCCAACTTGACTGTGGATTGACAAGTTCTGCATCCGGTAGTAGCGCGAGTGCATTTCGAGCGAGATGAGAATCTTCTGCGATAGCTATAATAACGCTATCGAGTTCTTGTAAGAATTCTATAGGAAGTTGTGAAGCTAGTTCAATTCCTAGGTAAATTGTGGGTGGTGGTGTTGCACAGTTATCCGGGTTATTTTCCTGTTCAATAAGCAAAATTGAAAGGGCTTCTATTGGGTTACAGGCAATCACAGCTCGCTCAATTTCTCCAGTAGTGGCTACCCAGAAAGCAGCTTCAGATGATAGGGGATGAGTTGTACTAAAGTTGCCTCTTTCATCGAGAACAAAAGCGAACCGGGCTTCCCCGTCAAGCGTCCGTGCCGTGAAGATAGCCTTTTCTGAGCCGGCATACAGCCAAGAATGAGAGTGCAATAAATTAAGCAATTCTAAAGGTAAACTGTACTCGACTGCTAGATGCGATCGCACTTTTTGCCACTGAGTTTCATTCCTTTCAGGCAGGATTGACAGTTGTAACTCTAACTCATTTGCTGTTGCCGGAGTTGCAGGCGCGGTTGCTGCTAACTCGGATTGTGACGACTCTAACTCATTTGCTATTGCAGGAGTAGCAGGTGCGGTTGTTTCTAGCTCAGATTGTGACGACTCTAACTCATTTGCCTCTGCCTCGCTGGGGGCGATAGCTAAGTGTTGTGGCTGCATTAAAGCCTCAATTAGGGCGTTATCTCGCCCTTGGTCATAGCTAACGCCTCGATGCTTCTGCAATCCAGAAAAAGTGTAGGCTTTACCCAACTGAGTGCCACTTAAAGCGACTCCATCTAAATTGTAAGAAATGCCTTTACTGAAGCCAGTTCGAGTCAATCCGACTTGCACCTCTACGCCTTGTTGCTGCAACCGCTCAACGAATTCTGGCATACTTGGGTTGTCTTGGGTGACTTCATCAATTAGGTCTTGCAATTGCACCCTGACGCTCTTGTTTCCCTTGCTTTTTAATTGCCTGTGTTCTCCTGTAGTCTGAGCCCGCTTGTCTGTTTCCCAACTGGGTGTAACAGTTTCCAGGTTGTAGTTCCGTTCGAGTTGGCGAATAGTTTCTTGGCTTTTGTAATAATCCCAGCTATCGTCAACAACACCTCCATCTAGGCAAATGCGATTGGCGACGATGTGGATGTGGTCGTGTTCTGTATCGCTGTGCTTGACAACTGCGTACTGGTTGTTGTCAAATTCCATCGCTTTCATGTAGTTGGCTGCAATCGCCAGCCAGCGTTGGTCATTTTCTTCAGAATCTTCTAGTTTTTCGGTGCTATCGACAGATAAAGTGGCGTGAAAAACTGCTACTTTCAGGTTAGGTCTTAGTTGTCGGGCGATGGCAAATTCAGCAGCGAGTTCTTCAGGAGTTTGTCCGCACATAGTACCGCCAATTAGAGCGGCGTCTTTTTTGCCCAGCACGTAGTTCAGACAGCCCCGAAAGCCTGTACCTTTGATTTGTTTGCCGATCATAACCGTTTCGCAGTAGGTTTATTACATCAATTGCTCAGGCTGGTTAAAAATTAGCGGACTGTAGAATTGGCAAGGTTTGCAACTATTGTTTTAATAGCAGTTTGGTTTTGTTGAATGAGGTGCTGTACGCTTTCTAAGAGTCCTCTATTGACAATAACGGGTTCTCCCAATACCACAGCACTATTGCAAGCTTTAGCAATCTGATTAATATTGTTTCCGGCAATTCTAAGTTGGGCATCAATCTTGCATAACACTTGATAGGCTTTCAAGTCAAATGCAGCTAGAGGGCGCGGCATGGTTCTCCTCAAAGCTGCACGCCGCATGAAGTCGCTCATGCTCAAATTGACTTGCTCTGCTCTTGCTTTGATTTGATTGTAGTCAGAGTCAGTTAGGCGAATGTGAATATGGTTGGATAGCAGCTCTCTAGGTTTGACGGACGGTAAAGTCTTCATAGTTTTTAATCAGTAAAAACCTCTTGCCAAGATACAAGTTAACAACTGTAATCGACAAGCGCTATTCAGGTGAATTTATCCCCCCCAATTGGAGAGGGCTGTTTAGACAGTTTATTAAGGTAGAGACTGACTATAATTTTCTTTATTTGTATAGAATAGTGGATTTAGGTGCGATCGCACTTGAATAAGTGATGAGCTTGTTGAATTGCTTTTGAAGTATTTTCTCCCTCTAATTTCTTAGAGCTATAGAATATTCAGCTTAAATCGTAGTACAAATAGTTACAATTGTCATTAAAGCTTAAAAAAGTATTAAACCCGACCTTACGGTTAGGCTTCCGTAAAAGGAGGGTGCATTATTTCTCTTTCTGCACGTAAAAGTGCGGTTTGTGATCACAAAAACATTGCTTGCTACCGATAGAGAACAACTATAACCAGTCCCAACAGGTTATGGCACGAACAGCACAAAAAAGCAGTAATTTGACCGAAAAAGTCAGGCGTTTGCAGGATATTTTCAGGTAAATGCAGGTAACGTGCACCCCCTGCAAATACCTGCAAATCCCTGACTTTATACTGCAAATCCCTGACTTTATACTGCAAATCCCTGACTTTAGCTGACACAACAATTAGCTAATTTTTTAGCGTTTTTAACAACAAGTGAATTGATTTAATAGTCAAGTTACAGTATGGTAAGTTGAATTAAGAATCAAGTTGAGCAAGTGCGAGAAAATTGGCAACACAGCAGCCGTTATACCAGCCTTGACAGTCGCGTAAATTGCTGTTGTCGGACTCGCGATGAAGCAATCGGCTAAACTGTTGTTGTCTAACAAAACTTGACAGTCGGATAAAAATTTACCGCCTGACTCGGTTTACAGCAGTCGCTCGGTTTACAGCAGTCGCTCGACTCCCACCTATTAATGGCGGTTATAATTCTCCACCTGATTAATACAGGCAGCAATCTCTAGGCGTAAAGAGCGATCGCTAATACATTCCCACAAAAAAATAGTTGGCAGTGCCTGTCCCATACCTTACCGCTCTTATTGAGGCATTTGGGCTTCAGTAGCCACTCGCGAGTCGTTCCTTATTCCATATCAATAAGGTTTGAACTGCGGGTAAACAATATGCTCAATATTGATGGGGGGTGGATATTTTTTGTCGGCACGTAAAAGCCCGGTTTGCGATCACAAAACCATTGCTTGCTACTAACAAAGAACAGCCATAATCGACCTCAACAAATCAATGCACGCTCGACACAAAAAAGCAGCAATTTGACCGAAAAATTCAGGCGGAAAGCCGGACATTCTCGGGTAAATACAGGTAGAGTGCAGTCCCTGCAAATGCCAGCATTCTCACGCTCTTTTGTACAGCAAATGCCTGATTTTATACGGCACTTGCCTGACTTTAGGACACACAAAAATTAGCTAATTTTTTTGGTGGCGGCTTCGATTGACGGTGCGAGTCGCGAACAGATAAGTCTGCTGGCGGGCGATCGAGCTTTCACATCAACCCGATCGCCTGGTTCATTCCGTGTCAGCACGAACAAATCAAAAAACGGGGCAACGAGCGGCACTCCGCTTGAACCGGGCAAGTTCTGCCTCGCCGACAACTGCCACAACATCGGCTGTTGTGGCAGTTGTCGGCGTCGATCACCTCCACAAAAATCGCCACAACAGCAGGAGCAATGTGAGCAATCGGCACAGTCGAATATCGGGTAAAAATCAAGCGCCTTGATACCTAAGATTCCCCATTCATAAGGGTGCATTGTTTTTATTTCTGCACGAAAAAGTCCGTTTTGCGATCGCAAAACCATTGCTTGCTACCGAGGAAGAACCGCCATAACCGACCTCAACAAGCAAACGCACGAACAGCACAAAAAAGCAGTAATTTGACCGAAAAAGTCAGGCGTTTGCAGGATATTTTCAGGTAAATACAGGTAAAGTGCAGTTCCTGCAAATACCTGCACTTGCCTGACTTTATACTGCAAATCCCTGACTTTATACTGCAAATCCCTGACTTTAGCTGACGCAACAATTAGCTAATTTTTTAGCGTTTTTAACAACAAGTGGATTGATTTAATAGTCAAGTTGTGGCATCGGAATTGAATAAAAAATCAAGTTGAGCAAGTGTGAGAAAATTGGCAGGTAGCTAAAATTTATGAAGCGATTTTGTAGCGTAGTACCCACTATGCCAGCAATAAAGTTGAGGCTGGACTATCTGGTTTTTGCGTTCCGTTGAGGCTGTTTGCGAGTGTAAGGCTTACATGGTAGTGCGTACTTGAGAGAGTACCCTGGCAACTATTTCCAGCATGAGTATCTGCGGGTTCATAGAGCAGCGACGATCCTCTTTTCAAGTTCGCTAGCGGCCGTCACGTTGCTCCCGCACCCGACCAACTCGAATAGCGTCAATCAAGCTGAGCAAGGCATAAAGTTTTGGATCGTTACTGGCAGCTTGTGGGACTGAACGGTACAGAGGCGCGATTGCCTGCCCTCTCACGACACCAGCCAGGGTCAGGCCAGACGTAAACCTCAGACGGTGAGGCAACCAGCTTGCTTTTCAATGGCGAGCGCAGAATGTGCAGTTGGCAGTCCCCGCTTGCTTGGGGCCTGGCTGGGCGTAGAATACATAGCGCAGCCCGTGAACCAAGAATTCCAACACCGCTTGCTTCAAGATTTTCCGCTCGGAGCCATAATACAGACCCGCAGCTTCAGAACGCTCAAGGGCAGCATGAACTTCTGATGCGCTCATGCCCAAGCTTTGAGCGAGAGAACTGTACGTCCAGTTCGTTGAATCCCAACTGTGGACTTTGAGTATTGCAAGGATATCTTGGGGTTTTAGCATAGCGGATGAGCGAGCGCATTGTTCCTTTATTCTACATTCGCGAATAGCGAATACTCAAGAGGTGGCGACTTTAATTTACCGCAAGGCTTAATTGAAGGGTGTGAGCCATGTAGCGAATACAGCGCTCGCCCCGGTTGCTTGAAGCCGTTGTAGGTAGGAGCGTGAGTACTCATCACCGTGTGCCAGTTGCGTAAGTCTTGACTTGTTAAACTAGGCACTTTGGAGGTAGTGACAATTGCGTTCGCATTGATAAAGTTGTACTTGATTTTAGAGAGAGCGCGATCGTCAAACTACTCTAAGTTCAAGACCGTACCGACGCTACCCAAGTTCAATGGGACAGTTGCGGCAATTGATGCCAGCGCTGCTACGAAGTTGTCACAACAGTAGGAGCAATTTGAACAAAAGGTTTTGTACGGACAAAAACATTGCTTGCTACCAAAACTAAAAAGCTATAACCAGCCTCAACAAGCAAATGCACTCTCGGCACAAAAAAGTAGTAATTTGACACGCAAATGCCGGCTCTTGCTGGACATTTTCAGATCGAAACAGGTATGGTACAGTCCCTGCAAATACCTGTATTCTCGATGATTTTGTACAGCAAACACCTGATTTTGTACAGCAAATGTCTGACTTTAGCGCTCCGCAACAATTAGCTATTTTTTAGCGTTTTTAACAAAATTTGAATTGAATTAATAGTCAAGTTGTGGCATCTGAATTGAATTAATAGTCAAGTTTCATCGGAGCGTATAGGTACAATGTTGATTGTTCAACCTCTCTCAGGGCGTGCTAAATATTTTATCCGCCCTTCCAGTCGGTAAAATAAAAGACATCAACGCTCGAAGGAAGGAATGATAGATGATTTAAGCCCTACCAAAATTAATGACAATTACTTTAGACGATTTTATGGACTGGTATCCAGACGGTTACGACCGCTTGGAATTAGGTGATGGAGTAGCTGTCCAGATGCAACCAACAGGAACTCATGAACGAGTAGCAGGAGAAGTCGCCGCTGCAGCGATTATCGAAATTCAGCGTTTGCAATACCCTAGTTTTAATTAAAACGTAAAAGTAGTTCGGAATAATCCAATCCAAATACTATCATTAGCAGCATTATGCTCAGGATTAGTAATCAACAAAACTCCCGGAGTTAGAAAAATGTTGTTAGTAAGTGGATAACGATAAGACAACTCAAAATGCAGCGAACTATCGCGGTCTAAGCGAGAAGAAACATCATTACTTGTAACCTTCGGAGGCATACCAAAAACAAAATTTAACTGACTCCCCAACTTACCCAAATCAGGCACTACCGCAGTAACTGCCCAACTCCAGATGTCCGCACTAGATCCCTTTGAACCATCTAAACCATTAACACGGGGCGAAGACTCAGCCCTGGCATTAAAATAGCTAACCCAAGCGCCTAAAATCAACTTATTGCTCAACTTATAAGTAGACTGTAAGCCAAAAGCGTTAGAAGAAGTCGCCGTATTTTCTCCAAAAGGCAACTGAGCAAATCTACTGCCCTTACTCCCAGTTACATTAACAGTTGAACCCGGTTCTGGAGCGTAGTAACGACCGTAGGTAAAAGCGATCGCTAACCTATTAGATGGAGTATAAGTTAACTGAGTTAAAGCAGTATATTGACCGCCAAACAGTCCCTCAACTGGATTGCTACCACTCGTAGTTAAATAACTGACACCAGCGGCAATTTTATCGGTGAAATTATAGTAGACTACAGCACCAGTACCAAAAGCAAACGAATAGATAGGACTTTCAGCACCAAAATTGGAAATAGAAGAAACAGGATTCAGGGCCGGAAAAATGCGAGTCGGAAAATCTGCAAGAGGTGCGATCGCTACTTTACCGCGTTTACCTATAGGAAACTCATAAAACAACGAGCCCACCCTAAGATTATTGCTAGTGTTAACGGCACCAATTAGGCTAGTCATATCTGTTCCAGTAACACTACTACCAAAATTGCTGACATTTCCAGCTCGAATGCTAGTGCGTAATCTGTCTCGACCTGTAAAACTGGTATCAAAGTTGAGATTTAGGCGCGCTGATAAGGTGAGATTTTCATTCAAATCTTCCCTGGGCTTTTTCCCAGAAGGAACAGCTTTCTCGTCTCCAAAAGCACTAATTAAATTAAAATCTACTGTCCCCCGGAGGACTGTAGTAGTGCTAAACTGATTGTCGTTGAGAGAAGTTACTCGCTGTTCTAAATTATCTATTTTAGTTGTGAGGGTTTTCAATTCAGTAGCAAAGTCTGCTTGTAGCCTTTGTACAACTGCCAACTCTTCTTTATTGGGGAATGTATTGCTCAAGCTATAAATTATACGTCCAACTTTAATCAAGCAAGTATTCAAGGCAGCAGCAAATTCATAACGGGTTATAGCACGATTACCCTCGAAAGTAGCTTTGCCAGAACCAGCAATGCAACGATATTTTTCTACCAAACTTCGCAGCGCTTCATAAGCCCAATCCCCCGGACTAACATCTCGCAAATCTGTGACACTGGTAACTTCATCCATCGCATCGGGTGGTTGGCTATATAGTTGGGGCGGTTGTAATTGGTTAGTAGGAACTTTTGGGACTTGAGGTTCATCATCCGCGTTGACTGAGGGCAACCTATTACCAGAAGATACTTGGTTTTCTAATGTGTTAGAAATTACCTTTGAATTACTCAATAATTCTTCCCAATACTTCTCGGATAAGACTCGATCTTCCCTAACTTCTTCACCTTCGGTCGGGCTTAACGAGGGGGAAACATAGTCCTCCTCCTTTCCAATAGGAGTTGGGGAGATATTCGACGATTCAATATTACTAACCGACAAGTCTTGGGATTCTTCCCCAAAATTATTTGAGTTGAACGTTGTTACAGATGATGGACGCAGAGATTCGTTAGTCGTGTTAATTTCATCAGTTGATGTAACCATAACACCTGAAGTATCTGCCAATCTAATAACTTGCTCAGTAGCATCATTCTTCTCTGGCAAGTTGGCAGTTGTAGTCGTTTGAAAGTCTGGTAATGGAATATCGGCAAAATTTGCTTGCCCCAAGACAGGGGGTAATATTAACAAGTTACAACCCAGTATTAATGAGCTTAACGGCAACGGCAGACTCAATTTGCTCATAATTTCTCTTTGCGATCGTACATACAATGGATAACAAACCTTTTTATCTCCGAAGGCAGGAGGCTCTTGGCAGGAGGCAGAAGGAAAACTGCCCTCTGTTTCCTGCCACATCGGAGGGAGCAAGGGTTTAAGACCGAAGGCAGGAGAAGTCGAATCCCCTACTGAGAAAGCTCATAAAGCCTCTTCCCTCCTGCCTCTTAGGGAGCATCTCATATTTGTAAAAACACTTGTTCTGGCTCCTTCCTTCTTCCTCTTTCCTCTTTCCTCCTGCCTCCTGCCTCTTGCCTTCTGCCTCCTTAATTAAGGACGAACTCTAAATTCATTATTGGCAGTTTCAATCACTTTATTAGCTACATCTTCGGGGATTTTAGTATACCCTAGCTCTCGATTAAATGCTTGACCTTTAGTTAAAATCCATGTCAACAAGTTCTTATTAGCTTGGACAAGAGTTTCATTGGGATACTTTTCATAAAATAGTAGCCAACTCAAACTAACCAAGGGGTAGCCATCTTCTGGGTCATCAATATCTTCCGTCGTGAAGTCATCGTTAAACTTTATATTAGCTAGGGCTTTTTCAGTCTCTGCCAAAGTCGGTTCCACGTAACGACCAGCCCGATTTTCAATCCTAGCTATAGCGAGATTGTTCTTACGAGCAAAGCTTGTTTGCACATAGCCGATCGCACCATCAATCCTTCGTACTTCTCCAGCCACTGCACTATCTTGAGGAAGGGCAGCGAAAACCTGAAATCCCCAATTAGGTTCCCGCGTCGCTTCTATCTTTCCACGTGTAATTTTTCGCAAGTATTTAGTGAGCGTGAAGGTAGTACCGCTACTATCTGATTGAACTACAACTTGAATCTTTTTGCTAGGAAAACGAGAATCAACTTGGTTCCAATTGGCAATTTTACCTGTGAATATTTGTGCCAGTTGCTCGCGAGATAACTTGACATCGGAGGTCACATCTTCAAGGTTGTAAACAATAGCTATTGCCCCTCCTCCTGTGGGTACCATTAGCAGCCCATCTTCCATCTGATTTTTCTCAATTGGGGTAGGAATTAAAGTAGTACCTCCGAAGTCCAGTGTTTTATTGATGAACAACCGAATGCCACCTCCACTGCCAATGGAACTATAGTTGAACTTGACGCCTGTTTCCCGTTCGTATTCGGCGCTATAACGCTGATAAAGAGGTTCGGAAAAAGAAGCACCAGCACCCTTAAGTAATTGAGCAAAAGCAGCATTAGTAGTGAAAGCAATTGTTGTTGCAGTTAGTGTGGCAGCGATAATTCTCTGCCAATTACCGATCGTAAATGTCTTCATGGATCTGTGCCACCAAATTGCATATTTTGACTGTTGATGTGCTAAATATTGATTTTCTTGCGGTAAATGACGACTTTATTACCATCAGCAGCAATTTCTAACCAAAAATCCCGAATGACAAATTGATAGAAAAATTCGCCAAGACGGGTACTCCGCCAAGTGCTGATAAGTGGGTCATTGGGAGCCCATTTTTTGAAAGCTTTTAGAGCAATTTCAGGGACTCCACTGGACTCTATTTGCTCGTCAACTTGAATCAGAGTGCCACTGGGAGTAACTTGTACTTCAACTTCAAAGCCTTGTTGGTTTTTACCTCTGAGTATGTATATTAATGAACCATCTGACTTTAGTTCAATTCGAGCTTGGCTAAATGCCGCATTGGTCGCTGTCTTTGCTGAAGACATTGCTGGAAGTGCTACTTCTTCCAGGGGTATTTTTCGGACTATTCCTCCTAGATTTTGGGCTATTAATGAAACAGGCTCTTGGCAGGAGGCAGGAGGCAGGAGGCAGGAGGGCTTATGAGCTTTCTCAGTAGGGGATTCAACTCCCACTGAGAAAGAAGCCACTGAACTTTCCTTCAGTGGGGTTCCTAAACCTTTGCTCCCTAGAAGTCGCGCAGGAATTTCTACAATGCGTTTTCCTCCTGCCTCCTGCCTCCTGCCTTCTGCTTTCGGAGATGAACTTCCACTGTCAGTGAAAGACTGAGCCTGAGCATCACCCAAATAAACAGATGTGGTGAGCATGGCTACTCCTGTAATTGTCAACAATTTCCGCCAAGTAGTTGTGTAGAGAGTCATCAGTTTTTGAATGTGTTGGTTGTTGTTCATTATTTTTTAAACTGCAAAAATCCTCGGCCACTCAGTTCCTTCTCTCCTGCATTAACCCAGTCAAGTAACCTCTGTTTCGTTACTCTGACGAGATGTTTATATAATGTATTTGCTAAATATCTTAATCTGTATTTTCCAATAAGTAAAGTCGGAAAAGTAGGAAAATTCTTCAGGAAAACTCTCCACAGCAACTCGATCTGATCTATCAGTTGCCACAACTGATCTCGATACCAACCCCTCTTTCCATGTCATCGCCACACCCAAGGAAGTAAGGTAGGAAAAGTAGGAATATTAGGAGAAATATGTCTACTTTTTCTGCGATCTAAGTTGTGCAAGATCGAAGGAAATTTTGTTAACTTCATACCGATTGCATTTATTATTCATTTCTTCCAAAGTACAACTGTCTGGTGTATTCGTTTAGTTGAAAATTGGGATGGCGATTGAAGGACATGGTAGCGCTGATGCGAGGGATAGTGCCTTCTACAGGAGTCACACGATGCATGGAAAGCTTTCCTGAGTGCAATACAAAGACACCAGGAATCGTGGGAAGGTCTGTAGTGAGAGAATGTCTGTCTCCTCTGATAATCTTTGCCAGTGCTTCTGTATCTTTTTCTACTTCCGAACGAGAGCAAGGTACATACTCTAGCACTCCTCCATTCTGTGGAGCCAAGATGTGGAGGACGATAGTATATTCTGACACATCGAAGTGCCAGTCTTGCTCGTCATTGTTGTGGTGAATATGCACTGTCATTGCTCCAAGTTTGTCTGCGGATCTGTAGACTTCATGACCAACTACAGATGAGACAAAAGCAACAAGAGGATTCCACTGAAACAATACCTTGAGGGGAGAATCTGAAGATATTTGATCGTATGCTAGGGTACGTTTAGTATAGATTTTTTGAAGATAACTTGGGTGGTCTGGAGAAAGATTTTGTACATTCTCAGTACCTAAAAACACGTTATTAGACCCCGTAAAACAGAAGCTCTTGGTTACATCATCAAACTGTATTTCAGATGCGATCTGGTTGACAATTTCTGGACGCAAAAAGTCGTTGAGGACAGTTAAACTATTACTATTGAATTCCTGACGCGCTTTTTCGAGCAAGATATTTCCAGCTTCACTCTCTAAGTTGTGGATAGGATATTTATCAAGGTTGATAATTTGTGAAATTTTTGAGGACACTTTACTAAGCTCCATTATTTAGCTCCATTTGTCGAAGTAGGTTGGAAAAAGTTCTAATATCATACCACAATTAGCCAATTATTCCTAATTTATTTCTCAACGTTTCCATATCTTCCAGCCACATATCTTCCCATCTTAAACCTAATATTTTCTCAGCATTTTGTCCCATTTGAAAACCTTTGGTTAGGTTTTGTAAATATAGTTGTCCGTCAAAGATTTTATCGTCAAACAGAATATGAGACATTCTCGCTATCAGCAGATAATATATATTGGCGATCGTCGCTTGACCGAGATAAAATCCTTCTATACCGATTTCTCCCAAGTTATCCGTTTTAAATCCCGTAACAACGTGAATAATATCGTGAGTTTGTCTGATCCTCCCGAAAAAAAAATGATATTTATCATGCTCTTGCTGAAAAATAAAAGGAAAATTTTCTAAGTTATTACGAGCCATGTGTTCAGCATAAATATAGCCGAGAGTGTTGGTTGGCATCTTAATTAATCTTTCAAGAGGATGCACGGGGTTATAATTTTCTTGAAATAGCTCTTCTAAACCAGGGATATTATCGTATATGAGTTTTTCCGCTTTCTCTTTATTTCTTTCAATGACAGTATCTCTGACTGACTCAGATATTCCAAGAATATTGTTTAGGGAGCTGGGATTGACTGCTAAACCAATCATCTTGACTAAAATATCGGTAAACTCGGAACCAGTATAACCATTATCCATCTGCATTTTCCTCAATCGTTAACTATTAATTAGCCTTCACTTGCAACAGCTTAGTTTTTGATTCATCCAAGACGGTTTGTTTAACTGGGAAGTAGCCCAAACTATAAATTTCTTCGTTTACATAAGTCAAGTAATAGTTAACAAAGCCTGCTACTTCCGGTCGTTGCCGAATCGCTTTGGCATCCGCATAAATATACAGCGGACGAGTGATCGGATATGTTGACAGAAAAGGGTCTACTCTATCAATAGCGATCGCCCTCAACTTGTCGCGGTTTTGTTGATAGGAGCTATACTCTAAAAAGCCAATCATATAGGGATTAATTAAAGCTTCTGAGTGCAACTGCTCTACAAACTCATAAAATACCGTATTGGGAGCATTAGTAAGTTGGCTAACGTTCCCTTGGAAAATAGCTTGGGAAAGCAGGTCAACAGAGCCGCCAGTACCAGCCCCCGCTGGAACAATGCGTTTAATCAGCTCTTTTGGCCATTTGGGATTGACATCTGACCACTTTTGAACAGTAAATACCTTTGCTAGTTCATCGCGGGTCAGACTGTTTGGGAGGAAACTATTCTGAGAACTGACTACAATAGTTACAGCATCGGTGGCTATTTGAAAGTTGATCGGCTCAACACCTGATTTGGCACAGGCTGCTAACTCCTGACTGGTAATTGGGCGAACTGCATTGACAATATCTACCTTTTTATCCTCGCAAAATAGCTTGAAGCCAACCTGAGTATCAATACCAGCGAGATTAATCTTGCTGGGATACCCGTCTTGGATAAAGCGTTGAGCAATAGCCTGACTAATCGGCAAAACTACCTGACTTCCCGATATCGCCAGTGTCCCCTCCAGTTCCAGGGGGGTGACTTCGGGTAACACAATTCCCTGTTTAGCGGAGTCTTGATTTGAGGGTGATTTAACTAATTTCCCCTCGACTTTCTCAATACCCAAGTTTTCTTTGGAAGCTTGATTCCCACTAGCTTTATTGTCAATATTTGCTTGTGAGGTTTTGGATTGACCAGCGCAGGCTGTTAATAGTAAAACTATGTTGAGCAAAAATAAGTAATTTATGTAATTATTTGCTCTAGTTTTCCTCATGTTCATTGATGACATATATGGGAACCACCCAGGTGGTTAGGAAGAAAAATGAAAAAAACAGCAAATATTTTAGTGTGTTTTTAGTCTCCTTTCCGGGAGAATCTAGTGTTTGCTTTACCTGAAGGTAGCGTATTTATTTGAAGTAAAATTTTAACTTTACCATAAACAAAATCTACACTATTTAGCCGGAAAAGTCAAGCCTAAAATTACCAAAGAAATCACTATTTTTAGCGCTAATTTAAGGATAGGAAGAGGCAGGAGGCCGAAGGTAGGAGGAAGGAAACAGAAGTAATAAGAGCTACCTGTTTGTGCGATCGCTCGTGTCCGGCATCCCCTTTGTGGCTGCTATAACTTTATCAAAATTCAGGGTTAAAAACTTCTCTTTCAGGGCGGAATGTTTTTGTAAATCCATCCGAAAGACCTCACGCTTTATCTGTCAACAGTCCACAGTCAAGAGTCCACCGTCAACAGTTTAACTATCTTCTCACTTGCACTCGGCTACCATTGTTATTGCTCGGTGGCTTTACATCCTCCTTAATTCCTTTGGCAACTAGAACCATTTTTTTGCGTTCTTCGATATATTGAAGAAATTCTGAGGCAAATTTGTGGTTAGATTCAATTGCTTCGACAATCTTTTCGGCGGGAATCACTACAACCTCAACATCTTCCCGGGCGATCGCTGTAACTGGACTGACCTCTCCTGGAAAGATAGCCATTTCACCAAAGGCTTCGTTAAGTTCAAGCTCGTCCACTACCTTGCGATCGCCTTTTTCATCTTTTAGGTAAGCCTCTCCCGTCCCCTTGAACATAATATAAAGTCCCTCGTCTTCTTTGCCTTCCTGAATAATTAGCTCACCTTGGCCGTAGCTTTTAAATCTAGCTCGTTGGGCCAATTTTTCAATTTGATTGTCATTGAGCGTTAGGAAATATGGGAGCGATCGCAAATACGTTGCCAATTCCTCTTGGCGGTTCTCTAATACTTGAGGAATTCGGCTTGGTACTCCTTCTTTAGTATCCACGTCGTACTGCACTGCGATCGGATAGGGAACGGTAAAACCATAACGTTGAGTTAGATAGTAAAGTCGGGATTTGAGTTGCCCAGAAACGCCAAAATTTTTTTCAGGCAGTAATTTATAGTAAAGGTCGTAGGTGATACAGGAGTCTCCATAGGAACTAACCTGAGCCAAACCTTCGTCTTCAATCGCATCTATGCCCTCCACCAAACTATTTAGTGCTGGAATTACTTGATTAGGAGAGTCGTCATAAGAAAAGCTGGCGGAAATATTTTTCCAAATTGCTCCCTGACCGTAATTGATAATGCTTGCCTTCGACAACACTCCATTGGGAACGTTGAATGTCTTGCCAGGAGATGCAATAGTAACCGACCACCAGTTTTGCTCGAATACCCGCCCCTGCTTTCCGTCGAACTCAATCCAGTCACCCGTTCTGAATGGTTTGGCAAATAGCAGCAGCAATCCTGATACCAAGTTGCTGAGGGTATCTTGCAGCGCTAGGGCAATTACCGCTGAAGCTATCCCCACACTGGAACCCAAACCACTTAAACTTATATCCCAAACTCCATTGAGAATGTGATAGCCAATGGCTAAGATTACTACAGCCCTAGCTACTTGAAAGAACAGGTTAGGGACATGAATTTGCCATTTGATAGTTTCTTTTTTTGTAGTAAGTAGGGCGTTGACTAAAGAAAGTCCCGCTACAATCAGGGCAACCCAAGTTAACGTTTCGACAAAACGTGCCCAGGAATCTTTGCCAGCGACGTTCAAAAGCTGCCGCATTACCAATAGCACGGCTAACGGCGGTAACAGATACTCGCGCACCTGACGCAGACCAACGGCTAAGGGATGTTGCTCGCGTTCCAATCTTGAGGCGGCTTCGCCAAGCAGTATGCCAAACAAGGGGAATCCCAATCCTAAAAGCAATAACCATCCCAGAAGTGATTTATCCATGACTGTTTTTTAACCAACGATACACAGTGATTAGTAAGTATTTTTCAGCAGCTTTCGATTAGTTAGAATTTGGCTTTACTGAATATTAAGGGTGATTAGTCACGCCCTCTCATCGGCGGATTGTTTTTAGAACTGGGCGGAGGGTTAAATTTCCGTATTAAACATCTCGCTCTCAACAGTCAAGTGTCTACTGTTTAAACGCTTATTTTTCCCAACTCAACTTCTGCTACTTGTATCATAATTTTGCTCAAGAATATGTAAACTTCTTTCCATGCTTTTCGCACGGGCGTAGTAAACTTTTCACCCAGACCTTGCTGGATTTATATTGGTTACTTATCTATATCAGGTTAAGTTGTTTAAGTCAAGCTATTTTCAAGTTTTTTGCAGGTAAATTATTCTGTGAGGCCAAGTAGGAAAAGTAGGAAAAGTAGGAAAAGTAGGAAAAGTAGGAACCTAGTATATTTGTTAGACGATCAGGATTAATAGCCTTGACAAAGGCTTGCAAAAAAACCTAATCTTGATCGAGATGTTGGTTAAAGGAACTAGAATGTTACGCAGAATAAAAATGGCAAAAAACAAATGACTTTACAGGACAACGATACCAGTCACCTCTGATTCGATGCTGTGGTTGTTGGCGGTGGGATTATTGGTAAATCCATCGCCTTTGAACTAGCCCGTTCCGGTTTGAAGGTGGTGCTGATCTATCTCCAACAGCAGAATAGTGATGGAGCCTCGCTGGCTAGTGGTGCTATGTTGGGCGCATACGGCGAGATTACTGCCGACCAAGAGACTCTCGAAGAACAGCTTGAACTGGAGTTTCGGATCAAAGCGCAGAAGATTTACCCTGATTGGCTCGATAGCGTGAGGGAGGCATCGGGGCAAGAGGTATTTACCACACAAGGGACATTTATTATCGGTAACAGTGCAGGCGATCGCGATCGCGCCAATCTCAAGCGCATGAAAGCCCAACTAGAAACCTATAATGAACCCCATGAGTGGGTCGATCCAGACGACGTTCCCGGTTTAGACGCCAACAATTCCTGTCCAGCATACCAAGCGTTGTTCATCCCTGGTGAACGGTCAGTTGATTCTCACAACTTACTGTCAGCCCTTGAGGTGGCGATCGCACAACATCCCAAAGGGGAAGTCTTAGACGAGAGAGTTGAATCATTGCTTTGAGCTAGATAATTGGCAGGGGTTGATGCAACTTGTTGAGGATTGGGTGATTATCGCTCTCGCGGTGTTTGCTTCTAGGTGGACATGGCAGCACTTGCTGTCAAACTGTACTAGCAACTTGAGTTAATTATTTTATGAGTTCTGTAAGATACTGGGTTAATTGGGCTGGTAATGTTTCTTCTCAACCGACTTCTTATCATGAGCCAACGACTGAAGATGAAATAGTCTCTTTGGTTAAGTCTATAGCTAATGTTGGTGAGCGCATTAAGGTAGTTGGCTCTGGTCATTCATGTTCTAGAATTGCTGCTTCTAATGGAGTTCATTTAGTTTCATTAGTCAGATATAACAAAGTACTAGAAATTAAAAGTGAAGCTTGTACAGTTACCGTTCAAGCGGGTATTACCCTAAAACAAATTAATAATTTTATTGAACATCACGGATTAGTTCTTTCAAATATTGGTACTATCTCAGAACAGACAATTGCAGGGGCTATTAGTACAGGTACTCATGGAACCGGTATCAACTTTGGTGGTATTTCACAACAGGTAACGGCTCTAACTATGGTATGTGCTAATGGGGAAGTAATTTCTTTGTCAAAAGAACAAGAACCGGAATTTTTTGCAGCAGCTCTGGTGAGTTTGGGGTGTCTGGGAATTATTTCTACAGTAACTATTTCTTGTGAATCTGCTTTTAATTTACGTTGGCTGGGGAGTCCAGCTACTTTAGACTACGCACTAGAACATCTCGAAGAGTTAAATCAATCGGAACACTTTGCATTTTGGTGGTTCCCTCATACGAATTATGTTTATTTGATGAGTAGTAATCGGACAGCTCAACCGATCGATCCTCCCAAAAATGCTATTGTTGTTTGGTTTAAAGACGTAATATTGGGAAATTACCTTCATGAAGTTGCTCTCTGGTTATCAGTTCATGTTCCTGGGATCGTCCCAACAATTAATCAATGCTTTCGTTACTTGTTTTTTAGCAGTCAACGAGAGCGGATTGCTCTGAGTTACCAAATTTTTAACCTAACTATTCTACTCCGTCAGTATGTAATGGAATATGCTATTCCAATCGAAAATACTGCTACAGCTATTCGTAAGCTGCGTGATTTGATTAATGAGGCAAAATTTAAAGTTCATTTCCCTATCGAAGTTCGTTTTTCAGCCAAAGATGATGCTTGGCTGAGTCTTTCTTATGGAAGAGAAACTTGTTTCATAGGGGTTATTATCTATCGCCCTTTTGGGCAGGAGATTCCTTATGATAATTACTTTCAGCAGGTGGATGCGCTAATGATTTCTTTGGAAGGGCGTCCTCATTGGGGAAAAATCCATTATCAGAGTACAAATCATTTCCGTAAACTGTATCCAAAGTGGGACGAATTCCTAACTATACGTAACAGTCTTGATCCAAAATCTATGTTTATCAATGACTATCTTGAAAGGATATTTTTTGATGAATCATAGATAATAGTATAGAAGGGAAATAAGTATGAAAGCGTTAGTATTATGCAATATCAATCAGCTAGAATTGCGTGAAATATCTCGTCCTGAAGCAAAAGAACATGATGTTTTGGTACGTGTTTCAGCAGTAGGACTATGCGGCACAGATTTTCACATTTTTTCTGGTCAAGCCAATTATAATATAGATCGGCGAGGAAAGGTTATTCCACTGATAGAACAGCCGCAGATTTTAGGCCACGAAATTGTTGGTGTTATTGAAACAGTAGGGAGCGAAGTTAAAGATTTACAGGTAGGCGATCATGTAATTATTGATCAGGGGTTAAACTGCATTAGCAGACGGCGAAAGCCGAATTGTGAATACTGTACCAGTGGCGATTCCCATCAATGTCAGTTTTACAAGGAACATGGCATCACTGGGTTACCAGGAGGACTAGCCGAATACATAGCGATTCCTGCTGTAAATACCATCCCTATTCCTTTTGATTTGGAAGATATTGCAGCAGCCCTGACAGAACCCCTTGGTTGTATCATTCACGCCTCAGATAGGGTTGCACGCTGTTACAAACGTTATGAAATCAACGCTGAAGATAGTAATAAACGTGTGCGGTCAATCCTAATTTTTGGTGCAGGACCAGCAGGGCTATTATTCATTCAATATCTTTACAAAGTTCTGAGATATGATGGCTTGATTTTAGTCAGCGAACCGAATCAGCGAAAGCAGGAGTTAGCTAAAAGTTTCGGTGCGGAAGTTATTGACCCCCAAACTGTTGATTTAGTCGAAGTTGTGCAAGAAAAGACTGGTGGACGGCGAGTGGAGTATTTAATTGATGCTTGCGGCGCTGGTTCCATCTTCAACTCTATTCCTGCCTTAATCCGCAAACAGGCTACCGTTTTACTGTACGGCTACGGTCATGCAGGTGTAGATTTGAGAGTGCTCAATAACTTGCAGTTTATGGAACCAACGCTGGTTGCTGCTACCGGGGCGTCAGGAGGGTTCCGTAGTGACGGACGCCCATTAATTTACGAAAGGGCACTTAGCTTCCTTGCAACAAACCACATCGATGTGACTTCCTGGATTACCCATTGTTACCAGTCCTTTGAAGCTATTCCTCAAGCCTTTACTAAGGATCACCTAGAACCGGACTATATTAAAGGAGTAGTAGCGCTGACTGGGTAAAGCTACTTCAAACTGTTCCTCGCCTCATTGAAACAGTATTGGACACTAATTGGACAGCTTTGTGTACGCTATATTAGCGTTTACCAGCTAGATTTATTGGGTAGCAAGTAATTCAGGGAAATTTTAGTACATTTGCACGGGAAAACTTCTTTCTTAATGAAAAAACAACAGCACATTCTCTTTTCATACGGTTGTCCTCCAAAACAAGGTTTTGGTAGCCCAATCATTGTTAATCGACATCTAAGGCGGCTTTCAAGCAACTGGGAAATATCTATTGTTGCACCACAACAGTCTTTTACTGGCATAAATTTTCCAGACTTTTGGCAGCCTATCCCCTTACCAATGCGTAGATGGTGGTGGCTTCCTTATTGTCCTCAAATATCCAAATTACTTGAAATTCGCTTTTGGTATTGGCAACTTGAATGTGAGAGAGTTCTATTACAAAAGCGACCAACAGCAATTGTCACCGTCCTTTACGATATTTATTCTATATTTGCTGCTTACCTTGCAAAAACGTGGCAGGTTCCTCTGTCTGTAATTATTCACGATCAAGAAGAAGTTAGGGCCAAATCTGAGGTGGAACACCATTTAATTAGAAAAAACTGGAAAAGTGTTTTGAACCAAGCTACTAAAATTTGGTCAGTATCACAAGAACTCGGTGATTTGTACAAAGTGAACAACCCTGATAAAATCAGTACTCTGATTCCAATTCCTGAGGGTAGTAATCAAAGCTTTGCCACATGGAAAGATAAATTTACAGCTTCTCCTGTCGTTGCCTACGCTGGAAATATCTATCCAAGTCAAATTTCTTATATTTATAGCATTGCCTCTACTTTACAAAAAATCAACGGCACTTTTTTACTAGTTACCCCCAAAAATAGACCTGGTGTAGTAGAGTTGCTCAATGCTTTTCCCAACATTGAGTATCAAGAACCATTTCCAAGAAATGCAGATGTCATCAGTTTTTTGAAAAATCAAGCAAGTTGCATACTAGTGCTTTATCCCTTTAATCTCTCTGAGTTTCCTTGGGGAGCTACTTCTTTTCCGAGTAAGTTAGTTGAGTTTTCTCATTTAGGTCTGCCAGTTCTTATCTTGGCACCCCCAGATACAGCTTTGGGAAGTTGGGCAACAAAGCATAACTGGTACAGCTATCTAAGTAGAATGGATGAAGAAAAACTCTTCCAAATTATCAATCAGCTTATAGAGAAAGAAAAATGGATTCAGATGGCACATCAGTCTCAAATTGTTGCTAAGAGTGAGTTCAATCCTAACCTGATCCAAGCTCAGTTTGAATCTGAAATAGCAACAGTAAGATGATCGGTCTTTGGGAAAAAAGAGTTGTTTGCGACTACGTAACATACAAGAATGATGCTCCCGTACTTGATATAACTTGAGGATAGCCATGATAGTTTCTAAAATCAATCAATCTACCAGCAATCCTTCATTCGCTTGGGTCACGCTTTGCACAACTCGATCTTACCTCCCTGGTATCCTTGTGTTAGCCCGCTCATTGCGTCAATGTCAATCGCGATACCCCTTGGTTGTAATGGTGACCCACGACCTCCTGATAGACGAAGCAGCCAGTGCGCTGACGCAAGAACCTAACATTCGCCAACGTCTTGTGTCTCCGATTCAGCCAAGTCCACAGGCACATACTGAGTATGCTTATGCAACGTTCAGCGAGGTGTGGACGAAACTTCGCTGTTGGGAACTCGTTGAATTCGCAAAACTGGTTTTCTTAGATGCAGATATGTTGGTGCTGCGTAATATGGATCATCTGTTTGAAATCGAACTAGCAGTTCCTTCAGATGAATTCGTGTTTTCTAACTCGACATTACCAACGGAAATAAGATCAAACTTACCTTTCTTGGCTGCGGTGGATGCTTGCGTGTGTAATCCCCTTGGTCGTCCCAACTACCCATCCTGGTGGGTGCCAGAAAATTGTCGTCACAGTCATGTCACATCAGGCATAACACCGCTCGCCAACCCAGGGTACTTCAACAGTGGTCTATTTGTTTTTCACCCCAATGTTGCTATGGCAAATGACATGGTTAATAAGATACAGACCCCATCAGAAAACTTATCCCGTTATCTATTTCCAGACCAGGATTTTCTGAATGATTACTTCAAAAGCCAATGGCTCAGACTCCCTTATGTGTATAACGCTATGAAAACAATGAAAGTGGCTCATCCAGATTTATGGAATTTACAGAATATTCATAATCTTCACTATATCATTAACAAGCCCTGGAATATCGATATAAAGAGTAGTTCGATCAACGAGGAGCAATTCTACGATCTCTACCAGATATGGTGGGATTTTTCTGGGAGAGCGACACGCGCCCCGTAATTTAAGTGATGTAAAGGTTGAACCGAATTATGGTAAAAAAAAAAGAGAGATTAGCTATTATCAACAATCTCTAGAGCAATCATAAATGATTTTCTATATCTAGAGCAATCATAAATGATTTTCTGTGTGTAAGTATATTGACGTATTTTGGGGAAATCAAATTTATGTTCCTTAGTAAAAAACTCTCTCCAAAAATTTGACAATCTTAAAAGACCTACATAAATACCAATACTTTCTTAAAAAGTTTTTAGCTTGTAACCAAATATTTTCAACGAGATTCTGTTGGGAAGCATTGGGAACAAATAAAATACAAGTAATTGACCAATCATCAGTTTTTTTGTCACCATTTACTTCTAATAAAAAGTCTCTAAATTTTCCATAATTATGATAACTAGCTCCATCCAAAATCAAGATAATCTTGCGATTTCTATATTTATTTGGTAAGTATTTTATGAATTTAAATGTTGATTTTTTATCGCCAGATGGATTGCTCTAAATATCGATATCGCTTTTGATGAAAGATTCTCTCATAAGCTGCTAAAGGAGCTAATTCTTTTTCCCTATTTTTTGTTGCTGTTGTAAGTTATTCTTTTTTTTAGGACTACAATCAAGTATTGCATATAATTGCATCATAGTCTTGATAATGATTTAGGATTGCTATAAACAACGAAGATAGGGATAGTTTGCATGATATCGAGCGGAAAGTGCCACGAGATACAAATGAGCCACTCAGGTAGGCGGGTTTCCTGACTTGAGTGAAGTGGCATCCTCCTTGCTTGAATCCCACGTTTTTAAAAGTGGGTTCCTCCTGCCTCCTGCTCCCTGCCTCCTTTACACACCTATTTTTTCCAACTCAAGTTCTGCTGCTGCTTCTTTCATAATTTCGCTCAGGAACCTATAAGCTTCTTCCCATGCCTTTCGCACTGGCGTACTAAACTCTTCACCCAGTCCTTGCGCTAACGTCCACAGCAACGCTTCCCCGACAATATCGTAGTATTCAGCCTTGACGCCAAAGCCCGCATGGCTGCGACCCAGCTTCTGGACGGGACCGATAATTTTATCGGGGTGACGCAAACCTTCCACTGCGAGAGCAAGCGTAGCCATTAACTTACGTTCCTGTTCTTTCATATCCCCCTTAAACAGAGAACGAAAAGAAGGTTCTAATTCAAACAGCCGGTTGTAGAATAGTTCGGCAGCCTTATCAGAAATAGGCTTGACTTTGGCGAAAGATGACTGAACCAAGTCCACCTGACTTGTAGCCAACTTTTGGGTGGTTACTAACGTCCAGGTTTCTACATTTCCTAGGTTTTCAATATTCACCGATGGGTTCTGCACGAATGTATAGCTATCTGCTACCCGTTCATACACACTCTGAGTTAGCAAAATATAGTTCAACTCAGTTTTGCTCTGTAAGCGGCTTGCCAAATATACCGTTTCGCCCCAGATGCTATATCCAAATTTCTGGGTTCCGACTACTCCTGCTGTGATTGGGCCTGCATGAATGCTGATGCGTAAACCCAAAGCAAAATTACGGCGACCATTTTCCCGGCGTTGGATAATGTCTAACATGGCTAGAGCAAAATCAACCGTTCGTTTGCTGTGGTCAAATCTGATTTGGGTGAGTCCACACACTGCTACGTAATCTGTACTAAGAGTGTTTTGCCGTTCTATGCCAAAATGTTCTGCGGTTTGGTCAAATTCATCAAATAGTTTCGTAAGCAGTTCTGTTACCTCTATCGGTGACATTTGCTTGCTCAACTCAGCAATACCTGCCACATGGGCATTGAGAATGGTTACTTGCTTGAGGCTGTCGGCAATTACTAACTCTCCTTCGTTCCGGCGATCGGAGATCGCGCTGGGTAGGATATTATGCAAGAGAATATCATTCTCTTGCTTCTTGGTTTCCAGTTGCTCCTGGGTTTGGCGTAATTTGTTCGCCACCTCTTTGAACTCTGTTGCCAATTCCCCAAACTCGTCTTGGGATTTCACGTCAACTTCCACATCCATTTCCCCGGCACTAAGTTTCCGGGCGCTATCAGTCAAGCGACGCAGGGGAGAGGTAAAAATCTTTGCAGCAATTGCTGCTAAAAACGCCGTTCCCAGTAGAAAAAGCACCGCCGCAATCAACAAAATCACCTGTAAAGTGTAAAGCGGACGATAAGCTTCGCCCACCTCCATTTCTGCCAGAATCGCCCAATTTAAGCCGTTCAACTTCAAAGGAGCGTAGGAACTCAATACCTCTGCCCCCCGATAGTTGCGGTCTACCATCATGCCTTGTTTTCCTGCTAAGGCAGCTTGGGCGGCTGGAGAGTTGATTTTCTGTAAGCCAATGGTAGTGTTGAAGTTCTCCATCAGTTGCAGAGTTGTCTGGTCAGTCCCCGTGTAACGAACCACGTTTTGATATTTTTTGGGGTCTTCAACCCAAAAACGGGATGTGGAACGCATTAAGGAATCCGGTCCTACTAAATAAGCTTCCCCCGTTTTCTGCAAACCACTGGCTTCCCAATTATTACTCCGGCTAATTGCCTGGTCGATTTTTTCAATGGGAATTTGCACTGCTAAAATGCCAATCATGTTAGAACCGCTATAAATGGGCGTTGCCAAGAAAGCGGCTGGAGCGTTATAAGAGGGGCGGTAAGGTTGGAAATCAGCAACCTGAATGCTACCTTGTGTAGGATTTGACTGGACTTTCTGCAGCAAATCAGTTAGTGAACTCTGGGCGTAAAAACCCTGTAGTCGATTAGTGGCAAAATCTGTTTCTTTAAAATAGGAATAGATGATATCCCCGGTTTTATGATTAATCAAAAATAAATCGTAATAACCGAATTTTTGGATAATTCCTGCAAATATTTTTTGATATTTGGCATGAGCTTTGCTGTAATCGCTGCCATCACCAGCATCTAGTAGCTTGTCTTTTTTGCCGACTGGATTGGGATTAGAAGCAATGTAGTGATACTGGAGATAGCGAGCTGCTTGTCCGGTGGGACGATAGACACTGGGGTTGAGTTCTTGTGGGGATAGATTACTTTTCAACCTAGGGAAAAATTGCTCGGTGTAGTAAGTATCCAGCGCTGTATCCCATTCGACGGGAACAAAGTTGCGCTCCAGGTTGCGGAAACTCCCATTCAAATCCACCATCGCTTTAACAACGTTGCTGTCTGCTGCCAGCATTCCTACTTGGTTGTTCAAATTTTCAAAGTACGATTCAAACTGCTCGGCTTTGGTGCTGCTGATACCTGCAAGTTGCTCGGCGATTTTGCTTCTGAGGGTCGCTTGTGTTTGATACCAACCAATCCCACTAACTACCACTACAGAACCGAGGCTAACTCCTAGGAGCAATGCTTGCATTTTGGATTGAATTGTCCAGTCGCCGAGTAGTTGGAGATTACCCAGTTTTAGATTACCTAGAGAGTCATTACGGAATTTACGCAAGCGATTTAGGGGATTTAACATCTTTTTTACTAGCTAGAAATAGTGATGTAGATACCAATAAGCCAAGAAATTCAATATTTTTTCTAGGCTTGTTTAAGCTTTTTAGTGGGGAATGTATAATTCTTACTTATCTATATCACGTTAACTTGTTTAAGTCAAGCCATTTTCCAAGATTTTTGGAGGTAAATTATTCTGACTGTTAAAGTAGGAAAGGTAGGAAAGGTAGGAAAGGTAGGAACTTATTCTAAGCACGATTAAAAAATCAAAAAGTAGCTTATTATGGGTTTAGTTCTCACAATACAGGTCAACCCATGCTAACTGAACTTCAAAAAAAGAAATTGACTTATTACTTTCATACATTTGACGCTGATAAAAATGGGACTTTGGAAAAGTCGGATTTTGATAAAATTGTCAGTGGCTTTGCAGAAGCTTACAACATCGCACAGGATTCAGAAACCTACCAATATATTTCCTCAACCTATGGTAAGCGCTGGGAGGCTCTTGCCAAAGAGGCAGACACAAATGCCGACAATAAGGTGAGTTTAGATGAGTGGCTTTCCTATCAAGACAAGTTACTGACCGATCCCAAAAGCGACTTTCTCTGGCTCAAAGTAGCAAGTATGTTTATCGACGTTCAGGATGTCGATAAAGACGGTACATTGAGCCTTAATGAATATAAAGTTATGTACAAAATTCACGGGGTTGGTGATGAAAGTTTAGCCGCAGAAATTTTTGCAAAGCTGGATTTTGATGGGGATGGCAAAATCAGTAAAAATGATGCCATGAATTTAGTTGCTGATTTCTACTTGAGTGACAACCCACAAGCGCCCGGTAACTTGTTCTTTGGTGCTTACGAGTAAGCTGACACTTAAGGATTCAGAGCGCAGATAGATGTTGCCTGAGAATCTGAAGTCATCGGATTCTCAGGCAAATTGTATCTGCAATCCCGGCAATCTATATTTAAAAAATAAAAAACGAATATTCGATAGTTACCCTAATATATATTGGGAGCATCTCAATGAAAGCAGCCAAGCTAGAAATTGGACTTTTGAGGCAGGAGGAAAGAGTCAGAAGGAAAGAGCCAGAATAAGCGTTTTTACAAAGATGAGATGCTCCCTAGATATTTTCCCGGTTTTGGTTGAATTCCTATTTTTTTTATTGCACTTAGTATCAAGACGCCACCCTTAAAAAACTCTAAGCATTCTGTGTTATACCTTTGGCATTGACGACAATAAAATTTTCGCCGGGAACTATCAGATAGAGGGGTTGACAAAAAGTCGGTAAATCTCTGACTAATCACTAGGAAACCTGATGTAACTATTAGGTATACTTTTGACAAAGAATTATAGTGATGGTATAATTTGCGTTCAGTTCAAGGGATCATCTCAATGAAAGCAGCCCACCTAAAAATTGGATTTTTGAGGCCCGAGGCTGTGAGGCAGGAGGAAGAAGGAAGGAGCCCGAAGAAGTCTTTTTACAAATATGAGATGCTCCCCAGTTCAAGATCAATTTCTTTGTGGAGGAGATCAAGCTGGTGAATCGAGACAGAGCGCTCCCTAAATTCAGCCCAGTTGAGCGAAAAGTTATGAAAATCTTAAATCTAGCCTTAGTCTTGGGAACAAGCGACAACAAAGTATTAGTATAGATGACAAAGGTATGAATATAAAGCCTCAGAAGCCAGCTTCTTTAAAAATAATTTTTAAGCCGAGCAATGCCTCGTTAATGCTCATGAACGTAATTAATTCAAGTGACATTCTTAAGCGCTATGCCGAGCAGGAACGAAATTTTCAAAATCTTAACCTTAATCGAGTTGACCTGAAGGGTGCTAACCTACAGGGAATTGATTTTAGTTATGCCAATCTTAATAGTGCCGATTTGAGTTCCGCCAACTTAAGCGATACAAATCTGATTTGGACTGATTTGAATCGAGCCAACTTAAAACAGGCAAACTTAAGTAAAGCCAGTCTGCTCCACAGCAGCCTTTTTTGGGCGGATTTAAAGGCAGCCACATTAGTTAACGCCAACCTGAGTCATGCTCTCCTAAATCATGCAAATCTAACTTCGGCTTGTTTAAAGGGTGCTAATTTAAGTGAAACGTCTTTAGAAGGCGCTTGTTTGGTTGAAGCAATTCTGAGTCAAGCCAATTTATTGAAAGCAAACTTGAAAGGGGCGGATTTTACGGCAGCCAATCTTGATGAAGCAAATCTGCGTCAGACAAATTGGGAAGGTGCTATCTTAAGCCAAGCCTCGTTACAGCGAGTTGATCTGGAGGAGAGCCAGCTTAATGAGGCAATTTTAAAGAGAGCTGATTTGACAGAGGCTGATTTGGTGAGGGCTGATTTGAGATATGCGGATTTGACAGAAGCAATTTTGTGCCGAGCTGCTCTAGAGTTAGCCAACTTAGTGGGCGCTGACTTAAGCCGTGCTACTCTAAAAGGAGCCTCTCTATTTCAAGCTGATCTAAAGGGGGCAGTTTTACGAGATACCAATCTCGGAGAGACGGATCTCAGACACGCCAATTTTAAAGATACTCAGCTAATGGGTGCTGATTTCTCTGGTTCTCGCGTCAAAAAAGCCTGTTTTACAGAGGCTCAAGGGTTAACTTGCCAACAGAAGCAGTGGCTCAGAGCTAATGGAGCGTTGAATATCCCAACCTAGTGCAAGGAGGCAGGAGGCGGGAGGCAGAAGATAGGAGGCAGGAGGCAGGAGGTAAGAGGCAGGAGGCAGAAAGCAGGAGGCAGAAAGCAGGAGGCAAAAAGGAAGAAAGCTTGTACAGTAAGCTTTTTAACCTTTTTGAGCTGGTGTTATTTCCGCCGTGATGTACTAGCAAATTGTTTTTTGAATGAAAAATATTGAAGAACTTGTTGAATTTGCGATCGGGTTAGTTGCTACAGAAACAGGGTTTTCACTTAACTTTATTCAAAAGGTAATCTTGCGAGAATCTTTACTTGAAAACAAAAAAACTTACGCTCAACAAGCTGAAGAAAATCACTACTCCGAAAGCTATATTAAGTTTTCAGTTGCCCCTAAACTATGGCAGTTGCTTTCACAAGCGATTGGTGAAAAAGTTAATAAAACGAATCTCTTGGCGCTGCTAGAACAGCATTTGGTAAATCAGAATAATCCTTCGCCGACTGAGACAACAACAGCAATGTCTGGGGTGGGCTTGACTGCTGAACACTACGTTTTAGAATCTCCAGAAGGACAGGTTCCCCTCGCTTCGAGCCTGTACGTTGAGCGATCGACTATTGAACAAACCTGTTATCAAGAAATTCTTCAACCCCGTGCATTTATTCGTATTAAAGCACCCCGAAAAATGGGAAAGACTTCCTTAATCGCACGCATTTTGGATTATGGGAGCAGTCAGAATTACCACACAGTAAGACTTAGCTTACATTGCGCTGGTACAGAGGTGTTTGCTTCGAGCGATCGCTTCTTACGCTGGTTCTGTACCAATGTCACTCAACAGTTGGGTTTGGCATCTAGATTAAATGACTACTGGGATGAGGATATGGGAGCCTTGATGAACAGCACGATTTATTTTCAAGGTTATATCCTCAAGGAAACCTCTAACCCTATTATTTTAGCACTAGATGGTATCGACCAATTATTTGAGTATCCAGGACTCGCTGGTGATTTTTTCGTTTTGTTGCGTTCCTGGTATGAGGAAACAAAGGACACTTCGGTTTGGCAGAAGTTACGAGTCGTGATGGCTCATTCGGTTGAGGTTTACATTCCGTTACCCACTAATCGCTCTCCGTTTAATGTAGGATTGGCGATCGAACTGCCGACATTTAGCCCAGAACAGGTGCAGGATTTAGCTCAACGCCACCAGCTTCCACTCACGAAACTTGAGCTCGATCAGTTAATGAAGCTGACTGGTGGCTTTCCGTATTTAATTCGACTGGCATTGTATCACAGTATTCGCTTGAAACTCCCTCTGCAAACTTTACTGCAAGATGCTACAATTGATAGGGGAATTTATCAAAAACATCTTCAGTCTCTGTTGTGGAATTTTCAACAGCATCCTAAATTAGCTGACGCATTTCAGCAGGTCTTAACGGCTCCAATCCAGTTAGAGACTGAGGTAGCGTTTAAGTTAAAACGTTTAGGATTGGTGCATCTTGTCGATAGTCAAGCAACTGTTAGCTGTGAGCTATATCGCGACTATTTCCGCCATTATTTTTTTTGTTTTTGAGCAGCATTATCTGTGACTTAAAGAAATTGTTTCACGTTAAATCATCTCACATTTGGCTAATCCCAGTGATTTTTTCTCACTTGTGACAAATCCGAGATTAGTTCTTGGGATATGGTTTCCAAAAGCAGTTTTCGATTGGTTGTTAGGAACAAGTGTTTGCCCGGTATCATATGCAGTTGGAATGTGTTCTTGGTATGCTGATGCCAACCTGAGATATCGTCCTGACTAATCAAAGAATCTTGTTCACCACCCCAAGCGGAAATTGGACAGTCCAATGGCTCTTTATTTGAGTAGATATAACTCTGCACAAGTTGATAGTCTAATCTGCAAATAGACATAAAATGCTCCATGAACTGTTGATCTTCCTGAACAAAGCGAGGTATTTCTATCGATTTCAGGATTCGTTCTTCAGAAAAAGACTTGTCCTTGGGCCAGTGAGCAGTAACAGCTTGAGGAGCGAAAAGTCCACCAACGAGCAAGTGCATTGGGCTACAACTATACTGTTGGCGAAGTAGATGGGCAACTTCAAAACCAATCAAATTTCCCATGCTGTGACCGTAGAAAGCAAATGGTTTGTCGAGATGGGGAATAAGAACCTGTGCCAGGGTTTCCACAAGTGGCGCAAACTGAGTGAAGGGCTGTTCGCTAATGCGATTTTCCCGCCCTGGTAGCTGAATCGGGCAAACTTCAATCTCTGGTGGTAGGTGGTCTGACCATTCTCTAAATACGGAAGCAGCTCCTCCTAGGTAATGGAAGCAGAACAGACGTAAACGAGCATCTGGCTTTGACTTACGGTAAGCTATCCAGTTACTTGCAGGCTGTTTAACTACAACTGAGTGTTTAATTGATTCTAATGAACCTTTTGGTGTCAATTGCTGGGTTAGCTCTTTTGCCAGTTCAACGATGTTGGGATTTTCAAGCAACTTCCTGGGTGGCAACACAACACTCAAGCTGCTCTCCAACAAATTTCTTAGCTCTATGAGGGTCAAAGAGTCGAGACCCAACTCATTTAATGATTGTTCGATCGCTATTTGTTGGGATGAACTCAACCCCAAAACTTTAGCAACTTGCTCTTGAACATGAGCAATTAAAAGTTCCAGGCGTGTTTCTGGACTTACCTGTTGTATTTGACGCAAAAATTCAAGTTGTTTAACTCGCAGTTGCTTGCTTTTCTCTAGCTGCTGCACCTCTTGGCGAGCTAAATCCGAGAATAAAGCTGGGTAAGCATGATTTGGGAATTGCTGGAGATACTTCGACCAATCATACGAAAACACGCCAACTTGTACAGCATTTTGTTCCAACAACTCTCCCAACACCTGCAATCCCAGTTCGGGGGGAATCATGCCCGATCCGCGTGCCGATCTGCGAATTTGGTCGCGACTCGCCAAGTTGGCTGCCATTCCTGCCTCTGCCCAAGCCCCCCAATTGATGCTCAATCCAGGCAGTCCCAATCCCCGACGATAATGGATTAGGGCATCCATGAACGCATTGGCTGCTGCATAGTTTCCTTGACCCCGCGTGCCCAGCAATGCCGTGACTGAGGAAAAACAGACGAAGAAGTCTAGGGGCAAGTTCTGAGTCAAGGTATGCAGATTCCATGCTCCTTCCACCTTGGGAGACATTACCTGAGTAAAACGCTCCCTGTTCTGCTGCAACAACACCCCGTCGTCAAGAACTCCGGCAGCATGAACTATCCCGCGCAGCGATATCCCGCTTGCTTGAATTTCCGCCAGTATCCGAGCTACATCTGAAGGATTAGCAACATCGCCCTTGACAACATTAACTTGAGTTCCAGATTGTTCTATTTGAGCGATCGCTTCTTGTGCGATCGCCGTTACCCCACTTCTACCCATTAAGACTAAATGCTTCGCTCCTTGCTCTACCATCCACTGAGCGACCTTAAGTCCTAGCGCTCCCAAACCACCAGTAATCAAATAGCTGCTATTTTCTTTAATAGAAAACTGCTTTGAATCAGCACTCTTCTCAATTTCTGGCATTGAAATTACTACTTTGCCAATATGCTTGGCACCTGCCATATACCGGAAGGCACTTACCACATCAGATACAGGAAAATTTTTATACGGTAACGGTTTCAGACGGCCTTGTTTGAACTCGTGCATCAATTCCCGGAGCCTCGTCGAGATGAAGTCAGGGTTTTGCCGCCTCACCTCGCCTAAATCAAAATGAAAATAGGAAACGTCGGGTCTAAATTGAAGCACTCGGCTCTCATCCCAAATGCCAATTTTCCCAATTTCTACAAAGCGACCATTTTTTCCCAACACCTCAAAGCTTTTTGCAATAAATTCGCCATTTAAACTGTTGAGAACAACGTCCACTCCCTGTCCGGCAGTGATGGTCATTATTTCATCAGCAAAATCCAAGCTGCGGGAGTTCATTACACATTTCACTCCCATTGACTTGAGGAATTCCCACTTGCCTGGACTAGCCGTAGCAAAAACCTCTGCCCCTGCTCGTTGAGCCAATTGAACTGCTGCTTGACCTACACCCCCAGCAGCAGCGTGAATTAACACTCGCTCTCCTGGTTTGATTTTCGCCAGATAGTTTAACCCGTAGTAAGCGGTCAAAAAGGCTAGAGGGATAGTGGCTGTTTCGGCAAAACTCAAATTCTCTGGCTTGGGGACGGTCAACTCAGCAGGAACCGTGACAAAACTTCCTAAAGCTTTGTGAACGGGCATCACTGCCATTACTTCATCGCCCACATGATGGTTCTTAACTCCTTCTCCAACTGCCACTATCTTCCCGGCACACTCAAACCCAAAGGTCATGTCGGCAGCACAAGAGATGCCCATATGCTTTGCATAATATTCTTTGAGCACTCCCAAGGCGTTGAGTACATCTCGGAAATTAAGTCCAGTGACGCAGACTTGAATTTCTACCTCTCCCCGCTCAGGTGGCTGGCGCTTCATTGGCACCAAGGAAAGATTTTCTAGACTCCCATAATTGGATATCCTCACTTGCAAAGGCTCTTGGGAAAGCGGAGGCGTTTTACTTGCAGTTTCTACTTTGTCAGAAGTACGTCGCACTAACCTAGCAACGTGACGGACTCCCTGACGGTAAGCAATCTGGTTTTCTGAATCTGGGAACCACAGTTCTTCTAACAGGAGTTGGATGTCGCTTTCCTCAAATAATGGCGGTAAGTCAAGACACGTGCAGTGCAGTTCTGGATGCTCCATTGCAATGGAGCGACCTAATCCCCACACAGGAGCTTGTTGTATTTGCAGGGAACCTAGCGCTGGTTCTACAGCCTGAGATCCTTGAGTTACTAGCCACAAATGGGGAAGAGCAGACCACCCAGCTTGGATTATCGCTTGCACTAGAGGTAACACGCTGCCACAGCCCAAAACTTGAGCATTTTGTAAAGCCGCCAGGGAGTCTGCCTGTGTCTCTTCCAGACTCCACAGGTGAACTACCCCACGATAAGGAGGTTGACTGTCGCCGACGATATCCTCTAGCAAGCGCTGGAAGTCGTTTGGATTGGCAGGATTAAGGCGATAATGCTCTCTCGAAACCTGCTCGTAAGCGAGTCCGACAGAGACCAGGACACAGAACGCGCCCCGTTCTGTCAGCCGTTCGGCGAGCTTGATCCCAATCCCGGCTGCGTCGGCAAAAATCAGCCAACTGCCCAGTACCTCCGTCGGTAGCGGCTCTGAAGGGCGATCGATCGGCTGGGGTTGCCAAGCAAACTCGTACAACCAGTCCCCTAAATTCTTGTTTTGGAGACTGCGTAACAATACAGCACGACTTGCTTGGCGACACTCGTACCCAATTACTTCTGCGATTATCAGTCCGTTCTCATCGAACAGAGTGACATCTGCAACCAAGCTTTGAGGATTCGCTCTGTCTTTTTCCCGCTTTTGAGCGTGACACCAAAGCTGACTAAAATTACTGGGACGTTTGTAGAACTTAAAGCCCGCTATTTGAAAAGGAACATAAATAGCATCGCTACTGGTTTTTTCCTCAAACCAGCATACAGCCGACGATTGAAAACAAGAATCAATCAAACCTGGATGAAGCTGATAACCACTTAAAGCGTCCTCTGGTAAATCAGGAACGTGCATTTTTACTAAAGCTTCTCCCCCTTTGCGCCAGATCGTTTCCATCCATTGAAACGAAGCTTCAATGTTGAATCCAATCCTCGCAAAAGCTGCGTAAAATTCTTGTCCAGACATCTCTCGATCGCATCGCTCTTTAATTTCTTGCCAACTCAGCCAACTCGCTGCTGTAATTGACATTTCTTCAGCAATCCGAACTTTTCCAGTTGCGTGTAACATCCAGGAATTAGTATCATTATCGTTTTGTTCTTCCCCTGCTTTGAGGCTGACTAGCTGGAAAGAAGTTTTTTCAGCTTGAGGCGTTAGAACCAATTGCACGAGCCGATGACTTTGCTCTAATAGGATCAGAGGTTGTGGTATATACAACTCCTGTATTTCGCAGGATTGGGTGCCAAAAGCTTCCTTAACTGCCGATAAAATCATTGAAACATGGGATGCCGCAGCAACGACTACTGTTCCATATATCTTGTGGTCATTTAGATATGAAGGTCGATCAAGCCTAAATAGGGATTCAAAGCGAATTTCTTGAGAAAATGGTAATCGCAGCCGTTGACCGAGCAGAGGATGATATGAATTGGGTAGCGAAGATGGGGAAGGCGCGATCGCATTTTTTTGTGTCGGTTCAATCCAATAACGCTGTCGCTGCCAGGGATAAGTTGGCAATTCTACCTTGCTGCGGTAATAATCACTGTCAAAACCCGACCAATCTACCTTAAGGCCGCGCACATATAATTCGCCCAAGCTGTGGAGTATTTGCTCCCAGTCCTGCTGTCCTTGACGCAAACTAGGAAGCCAAACTCTCCCGACTTCTGGTATGCACTGACGACCCATTCCCAACAAGATTGGCTTCGGTCCTATTTCCACAAACACTTCAAAACTTTGTCGATCGAGTGTTTCCATACTCGCTGCAAATTTGACGGGTTGGCGGATGTGACGGCACCAATATTCGGGGGTTGCTATTTCAGAGGTGGCCAATTCTCCCGTGACATTGGAGATTAACTTTATTTGCGGTTCCGAGTAGGCGATCGTTTTGGCGACTTGTGCAAATTCCGCTAGCATTGGTTCCATTAAGGGCGAATGGAACGCATGGGAAACTTCTAAGGCTTTGGTCTTCACCCCTTGAGCTTCTAAGGTGGCACAGACATTTTCTATGGCTTGGCTTCTACCGGAGATGACGATGCTCTCTTGACCGTTGACAGCAGCGATCGCAACTTCATCTGTGTAGGGTTGAATTGCCGCTTGCACCTGCGCTTCGGAAGCCAACAGTGATACCATCTTGCCATCAGGCGGTAGAGCCTGCATTAAGCGTCCCCGAGCCGCAATTAGCCTCAGACCATCTTCGAGACTGAATACGCCTGCACTTACAGCAGCTACATATTCGCCAACACTATGACCCATAACGACATCAGGTTCTATCCCCCAGGACTTCCACAATTGCAACAGAGCATATTCCAAGGCAAATAAAGCGGGTTGGGTATATGCTGTTTCGTTGATGGGTGAAGTTTCTCCAGGTTCTGGATATAAGACTTCAAGCAGGGGTTTTTCCAGGTAGGAACGCAGGATTTCGTTACAGCGATCGAGACTTTTGCGGAAGGTAGGCTGAGTCTGGTAGAGTTGCCTTCCCATGTGGAGATACTGGGAACCCTGACCCGTGAATAAAAACGCTATTTTTGCAGACTTCTGACTGCTTACTTGTTTGCTTACCAGTCCAACTGTTTCTTCCCCAACCGCAAAAGCACCAAGTTGCTCTTGCAAATGTGCGATCGATTCAGACACTACTGATAAGCGGTAGTTAAAATGGGTGCGCCCGGTATTAGCAGTAAAACAGACATTTGCCAGGGCGATCATCGGATTTTTACCTAAAAACTCCTGATAGCGTTGTGCTAATTCTTGCAGCGCTTTTTGGGTCTTTGCTGATAAAGTTAGAAGATGTAACGGACGCTGGAAAGCAGAATTAATTTCGTCAGTAGCCTTTTGCTCGTCATTTTCCGCAGGTGCTTCTTCCAAAATTACATGGGCATTAGTGCCACCAACGCCAAAGGAGCTAACTCCAGCGCGTCTGGGAGTCCCGTTAGTTTTCCATTCCGACAGCTTCGTATTGACATAAAAAGGACTATTGGCAAAGTCAATATTCGGTAATGGTTGTTCAAAATGCAAGCTGGGCGGAATTAATTTATGTTTAAGTGCTAGGACAGTCTTAATCAGCCCTGCTACACCAGATGCCCAAACCAAATGTCCAACATTTGTTTTCAATGAACCAATTGCACAGAAACCCTTTTTCTGGGTACTGGTACGAAAAGCTTTTGTTAAACCTGCAATTTCAATTGGGTCACCAATAGGTGTTCCAGTGCCGTGAGTTTCTATATAATTAATGGTTTCGGGGTCAATCTCAGCTAAGTTTTGAGCTTCCAAAATCACTGCTGCTTGACCATCGACAGAAGGAGCTGTGTAGCCAACTTTCTTGGAACCGTCATTATTAATAGCTGTTCCTTTGATAACTGCGTGTATGCAGTCACCCGCAGCGATCGCGTCTGTGAGCCGTTTCAAGACCACAACTCCTACACCATCGCCATATACAGTTCCCTGGGCTTTGGCATCAAAAGCGCGACAATGGCCATCGGGAGAAAAAATCATTCCTTGTTGATAGAGATAACCTGCTTTTTGAGGAAACCGGACTGTAACCCCACCAGCTAGAACCATGTCGCATTCGCCTTGCAACAAGCTTTGGCAAGCCAAGTGAACAGCTACTAAAGAAGTCGAACAGGCGGTTTGAACATTGACAGAAGGTCCACAGAGATTCAGTTTGTAAGAAACCCGTGTGGGCAAAGAATCTTTATCGTTTCCAATCCTCATTTGGAAACTGCTCAATGATTGGAAACTGTCAAATGAGTCTTTTAGGTCAGGGTTTGAATAGAGGTTGTTGAGCATATAGGTGCTCATGCACGAACCGGCATAAACACCAATCAAACCCTCGTAAGTTTCTAAATCGCAGCCAGCGCTTTCAATAGCTTCCCAAGCACATTCTAGGAAAATCCGGTGTTGCGGATCTGTTATGGCAGCTTCTTGGTCGTTGAAGCCAAAGAAGCGAGCATCAAACAGGTCAACATCTGACAAAAAGGGGTTAGCTTTAACGTAATTTGATTGACTCAACAACGTCGGGTCGATCCCTGCATCTAGAAGTTCCTCATCAGAGAATTGGGAAATAGATTCCACCCCATTTTTAAGATTCTGCCAAAATTCATCGAGATTGTTCGCCCCTGGAAAGCGACCTGCCATCCCCACAATGGCGATCGCTGACCGATCAACTAAATCAAGGGAATCTAATTCCTGCATCTGCTTGTCCTTAAATTAATTAAATTTATTCGCTAACAACCCTTCTGGTATGCAGTGGAGCGTATTCCTATGGCTGACGACACGCTTCGCTATCAGGACTGAACTTACCTATCCCTGTTTTGATTTTTGTCTTCGTTCTCGCTGTTGCTCTAAAGCAGCTTTCCTTGAGCGACCCATTTGTACTTTTTCATGGTTTTTGGAGGAATTTAATTGGAGATTTTGCTTGTGGGTTAAGTAGTCAGCTAACAAGTGTATTGTTGGGTATTGATACAGTTCAACAATTGATAGTTGTTGTCCTAATATATTTGACAATTCTAATATGCTTGACAATTTACTGTAAACCTGAGCCATAAGTAAAGAATGTCCACCCAGTTCAAAGAAATTGTCGTGAATGCCAACATATTCTAAGAGAAGTACCTTTTGCCAAACCGTAGCAATGATTTCCTCTGTCTCGGTTTGAGGTTTTACATAAGCAGCTTCTCGTTCTGGATGTATAATTTTGCGACTGCGTAGAGCAAGCCGATCTATTTTGCCGTTAGGGGTTAGAGGTAAAGAATCAAGCAGCACAAAGGCAGAAGGCACTATATAATCTGGTAACTTGCGATCGAGGTAGGCGCGCAGTTCTGTTTGGGTAATTTTGGATAAAGATGAGTTGGGAACTACATAGGCTACAAGGTGGTTTTCCTTTAGTTCATTCTCTGCTGCTATGACCACAGCTTCTTTGACGCTGGGATGCTGTCCCAGTGTAGACTCAATTTCTCCTAGTTCAACCCGCATCCCCCTAATTTTGACTTGAAAATCTGTACGACCTAATAACTCAATAGCACCATCCGACCAGTAGCGCGCTAAGTCGCCAGTTTTGAATAATCGCTGAACAAGAAAGGCAGAGGGCAGAGGGCAGGAGGCAGAAGGAATACTGCTCTGCGCCCTCTGCTGCGACCAACGGGAGCAAGGGTTTGAGTCCTCCACTGAATCAAAGATTTCAATGGCATCTATTTGGTGGGGGTCTGAATCCCTCACCAAATTCTTCCCTTCTGCCTTCTGCCTCCTGCCTCCTGCCTTCGTATCAACAGGATCGCTATTGAAAGGATTTGAGATAAATTTTTCGGCATTCAACTCTAAACTGTTGAGATAGCCACGAGCTAAACAAGCACCACTCATATAAAGCTCACCGACTTCTCCTGGTGTCACAGGCTCAAGATTTTCGTCGAGGATATAAGCTTGGTTATGGGAATAAGGATAGCCTACGGGTATATAAATGTATCCTCGTTCAGGGTCAAAGTCCTTTGGAACCGAATAAGCACAGTTACCAATAGTTTCTGCTTGACCGTAAACGTTGAAAATGTCTAAGCGCTCTTTAAACAGGTCTCGTAGCTGCTTGTAAATTTGAACTGGCGGTAAGTCACCAGAAAGCACGATCGTGCGTAATTTAGATTTGGTGAGTGCCTCTGTGTGTCTTTGATCGAGAGTTTCTAATGCCTGAAGTCCATAGCGCCAAACTGAGTGTACGCTGTCAACAATAGTTACTCCTTGTTTCTGGATCAGCTCGAACAAACTGATGGGGTTTTTGGTTTGTTCGCTATTGGCAATAATACTGGTGGCTCCTCGATACAGAGGTACCATTAATTGCCTGACTGAGGAAGAAAACGAGAAAGATGCCACATGGAGATAGACATCTTCAGGCTGAATTTGCATCACTTGGCTGACTGCTGGAATATAATGCGAGATGTTGGCATGAGTAACTTGTACTCCTTTTGGCTTGCCAGTGGAGCCAGAAGTGTACATGATGTAAGCCAAGTTTTCTATTGTTACCTCGGTGTTAGGTGTTTCCTCACTCTCTTGGGCAATAGTGTCACAATCTGCGTCCAGACAAACGACTTGAATTTCTTCTTGGATAAACTTTTCAACCAGATGCTTTTGAGTCAACAGCAATGGCGCTTTAGTTTCTTTAAGAATAAAGTCTAGGCGCTCTTTTGGATAAGCTGGGTCTAGAGGAACATAGGCACCACCTGCTTTGAGAATACCTAGAATTGCTATAACCATGTCTAGGGAGCGTTCCGCGCAAATTCCCACTCGCACTTCTGGCTTTACGCCTCGCTTTTTGAGATAGTTAGCTAGCTGGTTTGCCTTGGCGTTGAGTTCAGGGTAAGTCCAGGACTGGCGATCGAATATCACCGCCACTGCATTAATATTCTGCTCTACCTGTGCTTCAAATAACTGATGGATACACTTATCCTGGGAATAAAGTGATTCTGAGTTATGTGCAGTTTGGCTCAGGGTTTTATCAAAAAAATTAGTCATTGCTGCTAATATTACCTTATTGTTCCGAATTAATAAACTTGATTAACCTAAAAAATAGGTTCTTCCGTACTTACTGGGCTGAAACTTTAGGAAAATGCCAAAAGAGTAGGCAGGGTAAACGCATCTAATTTATAAATTCCCATATATAGCGTTGGAGGAGAGACAAAAGCGCTATAGGTGAAAAGATCGTTCTCAGTTGTGGAACCTTCAACAGTATCCTAAATTTGCTATCGCCTTTCAACAGGTTTTAACTGCTCCAATCCAGTTAGAGAGTGAAGTAGCGTTTAAGTTAAAAAGTTTAGGATTGGTGCATCTTATCGATAGTCAAGCAACTGTTAGCTGCGAGCTATATCGAGAGTTATTCCACAATTATTGTTCTTGATTGAGGACTGTCAGTAGACTGAAAAGATTTTCATAAGACTTACCATCCGTTCATTTGAGCTAGGAAACTCAAGGAACCCTAATTAAGAGAGAATCAGCTAAGTTGAAATTTTAGGATCGCTATATTTTGAGCCATCAGGCATAATTGCACCTTCTAGGAAAGCACCACTGAGTTCAGAAACGCTCACTTTAGCATCTTTTAAATTTGCCCCAGTGAGGTAAGCACCCTCAAGGTTTGCACCACTCAAACTGGCATTTTTCAAAATCGCACCGCTCAAGTTAGCCTGTTTCAAATCCGCACAAATCAGGTTGGCGCTACTAAGGTCGGCACTACTAAAATTAACCTTATTTAAACGCGCAAAACTCAGCTTGGCATAACTAAGATTTGCTCCGCTAAGTTTAGCGTGGGAGAGGACTGCATTATCGAGATTGGCGTGGCTCAAATTAGCATTACTGAGATCGCTTTTATTCAAATTAGCTTGACTCAAATTGGCACCAGGAAGATTGATATCCACTAACTCTGCACCAGGAGCATCTAAACCTCTAAGAGAAACATTATCCTCATTTAAATCTTGGAGTGCCAAAATTCTGGCATAGCTAACTTTGACATCGTGTGCTGCATCAATTGTACTCCAAGCTTGGTAGTGAAATTGCTTGCGGCGATCGGGCGCTTCTTTAATAAATAAAACTAAAGCAACGACAAGACTGAGAGCATCAGCACCTTCTAGAATCTCTGCAAGTAAAGAATTATCATCCGCCCCCACATAAATTACGAGGAACAAGATGGCTGAAACACTAGCGACTAACCAAGCTGGTTGCGCCCAAAAATTATCAATAAATGTTTCTAAAATTCCTTTGAGAACTTCACCTAGTCGTTGAATGAACGATCGACCCTGAAATTGCTGATAACTATCAGTTATTTTCGAGAGCATTTTTTGAATAACTTCACCATCCAATTTAAGGGATACTAAAGGCTTTTTATGTTGCTCTGTTTGTGGTGGCAGTGGCTGGGATTCGTTTATTAATTGTGTCTGAGTTGCTGAAGTATTTTTAAGAGTTACTTCTTTTTCATCTCGGACAACATTTGGTATAGTTTCCACACCTGCACCTTTTAGCATCAAAGCAGTAATTGCTCTGTAAGCCTCTGTCCACGCCAGCTTTACTTCTGGAGTCCAATCTTGCTGTAGATACTGCTCAAAAGCCATCAGCAGTGCGTCTCCAACTGGATCATAATATTTGGGAATTACCCCATAGCCAATGTGTCTGCCTCCCAAGGCGTTGAGAACTGGTTCCAAAGCTTCTGGAGAGCGAAGATTTTCTACTACTAAAACCAGAGCATTAATGAGCTTCTTCTGTTGGATTTTTATATCAATCTTGGCAAACAGCGGTTTAAATTCTGGGTGAGCTGCAAATAAGTTTTCGTAGAAGCTAGCGGCAAATTCATCAGCACGAGGTTTAACTTTCTCGAAACTTTGTTCTAAAAGTTCTACATTTAATGACATATTTCCCCCTAAATCACGAATAAATTTTCCCCTGTTGTAAGACAGGGATATCTGAGTTGTCGAGCGCTTACTAATGCTTTTTACACAGTTTCTAGTGCAGAATCTTCTTTTGCACCATCTAACATCAAAGTGCTAATTGCTCCAAAGGCATCCACCCAAGCTTGTTTTACTTCAGGTGTCCAATCTTGCTGAACATACTGTTCAAAAGTTGTCAGTATGGCTTCTCCAACGGCGGGATAATGTTGGGGAATTGTCCCATATCCAACGTGTTTTGCTCCTAGATTTTTGACAGCCTTCTCTAAAACCTCTGGCTTGCGAAGATTTTGTACTATTAACACTAAAGAAGCTAACAAAAGTTTCCGTTGTTTTGCCATATTAGTTTCGGCAAACAGCGGTTTCAATTCTGGGTAAGCTGCAAACAAATTATCGTAAAAGCTAGCGGCAAATTCATCAGCACGAGGTTTAACTTTCTCGAAACTTTGTTCTAAAAATTCAACATTTAAAGACATAATGCGTGTTCCTTACTTGAAAGTTGATAACCCCTTATCTAATAAAGACAGGGTTTTTTAATGATACAGCTCAGATGAATGCTTTTGACAGAGTGTTGGGAATCTAAGAGTATCTTCGCTTACGCTAGGGCAAAATATTACAAACTCAAGTTTTCCAACTCTTGCCACAGGGTAGCCATAAACTTATCTGCATCCTTGATTTCCATTTCTCCCAATTTTTTCCACTCTTCACTGCTGTAATCTAAATCGAGTCCCATCACGTCTTGCGTCCAATAAGGCAAATTAGAGGGGTTTTCCATTAGTTCGCAGGTAATCTTTAAGATGTCTGTTCCGGTCATATTTTTTCTCACCTTTGTCGCCAAGCAAAATGAAAGCAATTTTGCTAACTTACTTTCTGGTGAAATGGATATGAGAAATGCCATATTTTGGGCTAATAAAAACTTGTCTAACTTCATTGGCAGATTGTCCTATTCCTAGTTTTAAGGTACTCAAGTAAGGTGTTATTGGCGATGACAGAAGTTAAGTTAAACTTATCACAATTAGTTTACATCTCAGGAATTGTCCAAAAACAATTGACGATAATACCGATCCACAAACTTTTTTAAGAAAGCGGCGCTTACATAGCATGAGTAGTTATGATGAGTATCTCCTTTTAAACTGTTGGCAAAATCAACAACACTTTTCACAATAAAACATTCGACCCTTTTTGTTGGTGTTGTACTCAAGCTCGTTGCTAAAGCAACTGCATAAGACTCCATATCAAGAGCCAATAGTTTTCTTTCGGTCAGCACTATTTCTTCAATCATTGCTGCATCTGCCACAACAGCCGATCCACATCCCATTGAACCTATATGAGCAATTAAAGGACTGCCAGGATGACCATCATCGAGAGGATATTCTCGATCAATTTCTTCAATGACAGCCTCATCATGTCTGAATAGTTCTAAAAGTTGCCAAATCCAAGCATCAATCTGAACAGGTTCAAAATTAGGTCGGAGTTTTCCGTTAACAACTTTACCAGAGCCGTAGTCAAATACCTTATTAGCAATCACTAGATCGCCCATTGTGACTTGCCCTTCCACTCCGGCACAGATTCCTGTCATGACAACCACTGAAGGAGACCACAAGATAATACTCTTAGTCGTTAAAATTGCGGCTTGCGGCATTCCCATGTGTAGTTGTGAGACTGCAACTATTTTGAATGTTTTGTCGTCTATTTTATAGTTGGCGACTTGATAAATCACCCCTTCTCTTTCAACATTTATCCATTCAACATCAAAAACTTTTTGAACCCATTTTTTTTCTTTGTATAAAGCGGCAACAACGAGAAGGTCTGCTTTGTATTCTTGGGAAGACTGTTCTATTATGAGCGAATCCTGAAGCAAAGAATCCATACTTGTTCTCCTGAATAATCAACAATTAGCATGATGTTAAAGCGGCGATCGCTCTTTAAGTCACGAGCAGCACTTCAATAAATCGATTCCAGGTCAAGGGTTGCCCTCCCGTGCGATCGCGTAGAAACGCAATTGAGAGGTCTTCGCTATTTTTGGCTCTTTTTTACAAAATCATGTCCGAGGTAACGGGATTTTGAAGACCTTTATTAAGGATATTAATCCTTATTGTTTAATAAGTAAAGTAGGAAAAGTAGGAAGATTCCTTGGGCGACTATATAAAGCGACTCGACCTGAGCTATTAATTTTCAAAACAGCTCTCGATCGATACCAACCCAGGAGTTAAGCAGAAAACTCCTTTACCGCAGGAATCTTGCGAATTCAATTCGGGAGATTTTCAATTAATCTTGAATATGCTCAAACAGAATTTTGAGATATTTATCCAAAGATTTATGAGGTGTTTCTTTTCTCCACATGGCAGTTGATCGGGCGTAGTGTACGGGATGGTGGAGCGGCACAAACAGAACTTGAGGATGAGGCAGTGCTTCTGCCTCCTGCGGCATGATTGCTACCCCTTGTCCTGCGGCAACCAGAGCAATCATTGAGGCATGGCTATCAGCTTCCAGGTGCAGATTTGGCATGAAGCCAGCACGTCGGCAAGTATCGCAGATGCGATCGTTCTGCCCTGGAAAGAGTTCTTCAGACATCCCAATAAATTTTTCTGATGCCAGCGAAGCTAGATTAATTGAGGATTCACGTGCCAATGGATGCGTATCCGGTAATACAGCAGCGATCGGCACTTTCTTAACGCATTTGACTGTAAACCCGGAGTCTAACTCATCAGGTGGATTGCCCATAAAAGCAATATCGATCGAGCCATTTCGCAATGCTCTAACTTGTTCGCTAGGCGGCATCTCCTGGAAACGCACGGCAACTTCAGGATAGGCTTGTCCAAAGTGGTTTAGGGTTTGTTAGATTTAGGGTGAATGCAATTCGTGTTAAACTAGACAAATGAAAAACGTTGCAAAAGTACGAATTTATCCAACCAATGAGCAGAAGGAAGCACTATCACAAGCTTTCGGCTGTGCCAGATGGTTATGGAATAACTTACTGAATGCAACAAATGAACTCTACAAAGAGACGGGTAAAGGGCTTTCCCAGATTGGGATGAATAGTCGCTTAGAATTATAAGGTATTTGACTATACCTATGTGCCCTATTATCCTAGATTGATTGTTATTACCGTCTCCCAAAAATGAGTGAAGTTGCCATATATATTGAACTGTTGCGAACCTGAGAAAACTTGCCTATATTTCAATATCAATGGATGGGTTCATTTCTCACAGATATCCTCAACTTTCTTTTTCAACAAACGTTTCAACATTGACTGTAATAATCAACGTTTTATGCCCCAAGATAGCTATCAACTCGGTGGCAGTTTAACCATTGATGCACCTAGTTACGTACAGCGCCAAGCCGACTCCCAACTGTATGAAGCCTTGAAGCAAGGAGAATTCTGCTATGTACTCAACTCCCGACAAATGGGCAAATCCTCACTGCTGGTGCGAACCAAGCATCGCCTTCAAAAAGATGGCTTTCGCTGCGCCGCCGTCGATTTGAGTGTCGTGGGGAGCGAACAAATTACTCCACTGCAATGGTACAAGGGATTCGTCGGTGATTTATGGCTACAATTGGGGCTACTGGAAACCTTGAACCTGAAAACTTGGTGGCAAGAACGCAACGATTTGGGTTTACTGCAACGGCTGCGGTGGTTTATTGAAGAGTTGCTACTGGTGCAGTTTCCCCAACAACGGTTGTTTATTTTTGTCGATGAAATCGACAGTCTATTAGGTCTTAACTTTTCGATTGATGACTTTTTTGCCTTAATTCGCTTCTGCTATAACCAACGGGCAATCAACCCCGAATATCAACGCATTACCTTTGCCATTTTTGGGGTGGCAACTCCCTCGGATCTAATTCGAGACAGAACAAAGACACCGTTCAATATTGGGCAAGCTGTAGAACTAAAAGGGTTTGAGTGGGAGGAAGTGACTCCCTTAATTCAAGGTTTGGAAAAGACGGTGGAACAGTCGGCATCGGTTGTGAAGGCGATTTTAGACTGGACGGCTGGACAACCGTTTTTGACTCAGAAGTTGTGTCATTTAGTCGTGCAATTGAGTCAGGGGACAATGGGGGACGGTGGCAAGATGAGTATTCCACCAGGTACGGAATCGTTCTGGATTGAGAACTTGGTCAAGACTCGCATTATTGAGCGTTGGGAATCGCAGGATGAACCGGAACACCTGAGAACTATTCGCGATCGCATTGAACGTAACGGTCAGCGGGCTGGTAGAATTCTAGGCATATATCAAAAGATTTTGCAAGGAATTGACATAAAAAGTGATGATAGTCAAGAACAAATTGAATTGTTACTTAGTGGCTTAGTCGTTAGACACGAGGGAATATTAAAGGTAAAAAATCCCATTTATCAACAAGTATTTAATCTGCAATGGGTTGAAAAAAAATTAGGGAACCTGCGGCCTTACTCGCAGATGCTAGAGGCTTGGGTAGGTTCAGGGCAGCAGGATAAATCCCGTCTCTTGCGTGTACAAGCATTAAAAGATGCTCAAATGTGGGCGCAGGGCAAAAGTTTAAGCGATTTGGACTATCAGTTTTTAGCCGCTAGCCAAGAAGTAGATAGACAAGAATTGCAATTTTTTTTAGAAGCAGAACGTCTTAAAGAAGTAGAAGCTAGGCTGGCGCTAAAGAAAAAAAGTATCAAACGCCAAACTTATTTGATTGCGGGACTTTCGTTCGCTTTAGCAGGAGCGATCGCAGCGGGAATATTTGCTTTCTTCCAGTACCAAAAAGCGGTTGTTAGCCAACGCAATGAGGAAATTGAAAAAATTCAAGGAAGGGCCAGATATTCGGCAGCTCTCTTTGCCTTAGATAAAAAGCTAGATGCTTTAATTGAAGCGCTTAAGGCAAGAAGAGAACTAAAACATTTGGCATCAACCGACCCGCAGACAGAAACAATGGTGGAATTAGCTTTGCGGCGGTCAATTTATGGAGCTGTTGAATCTAACCGCTTTTCGGGTTATGGTGCCGCCAATAACGCATTAGATGTCAGTTCTGATGGCGAGATAATTGTTGTAGCAACATTGCAAGATGGCATCCAAATTTGGCATCGTGATGGCAGGTTGCTGGGTACTCTCAAAGGACATCAAGGCCCAGTTATAGGAGTAGCCATTAGCCCCAACAGTCAGTTAATTGCTTCAGGAAGCGGAGATACAACCGTCAAACTCTGGCGGCGTGACGGCACTCTCGTGAAAACTTTAACAGGGTTTAAAGCTGCAACTGGTAAAGTCAAGTTTAGCCCTGACGGAAAACAGATTATTTCGTCTGATACGGACGGTACGATAAAACTCTGGCGTGTCGATGGCACATTGGTAAAAACCTTGACAGGGCATGGCGAGATCGTTACGCAAGTCGTTTTTAGCCCTGATGGACAACTGATTGCCTCTGGTTCTGATAACGGCCCTATCAAACTCTGGCAGCGGGATGGTACATTGCTGAAAACACTTTTAGATATTCAACCTCCTGTTTTATCCATTGCTTTTAGCCCTGACGGCAAAACCCTGGCAGCAGGCAATGGAGACGGTAAGCTGCAAATGTGGCAGCGTGACGGTCGTTTGTTAAGGAGTTTTATCGCACACGATACTGCAATTAATGCGCTAGCTTTTAGCCCGAATGGGCAGATCATCGTTTCTGGCTCTAACGATAAGATGCTAAAATTCTGGAGCAAGGACGGTACTGCTTTGAATTCCATTAAAGGCCATGACAGTGCAATTAAAGATCTTGCATTTAGTGCCAGCGACAACACCCTCTTCTCTGCATCTTGGGATGGCACTGTCAAAGCCTGGAAATTACACAATCGGTTGTTGACTATTCTGCGGGGACATACGGCTGGAATTTGGGGAGTCGCTTTTAGCCTTGACGGACTGTTCGTGGCTTCATCAAGTTTGAATGAGACAATCCTCTGGCGTAAGGACGGGATTAGCTATAGGCGCTTAAAAGGGTCTAACCTGGAGCTTAGTTCAGTTGCTATCCGTCCAAATGGGAAAACGATCGCTACTGTTGGTGCAGACCGCTCAATCAAGCTTAGAAGTCCGGACGGTACATTGTTAAGGAGTCTCCAAGGGCATCAGGGCAGTATTAGGAGAGTAGCTTTTAGCCCTGACGGTAATATGATTGCATCTTCAAGTAGCGATCGCACAGTCAAACTTTGGCGCGTCAACGGCACCGAAATCGCTACTTTTAGAGGGCACAAGGCTGGGGTTTGGGGGCTGGCTTTTAGTCCCGATGGTTCAACACTTGCATCCAGCAGTGGCGACAAGACAGTAAAGCTTTGGCGTTTGACTTCAGTTTTGAATAACAAGGGAAAGCGAGATTTTCAATCAGAGGTCAAAAGTGAAGATAGCTTATTCAAGACTTTTCAAGGTCATAATAATGTAGTCACTGACGTAGCTTTCAGCCCTAATGGTGAATTCATTGCTTCAGTGGGTGAAGATAGGACTGCTAAACTTTGGAGTCGTGACGGCAAGTTACTGCATACTTTGAAGGGACATGATTCTGGGATTTGGAGTGTAGCGTTTAGTCCTGATGGCCAGATAATTGCTACAGGGAGTAATGATGGGATGATTAAACTCTGGAAGTCTGACGGTACATTCCTGGCAAATCTGATTGGACATAGTGCTGGGGTTAAGGGATTAGCTTTTGCTGCTGATGGCAAAACTCTGGCTTCGGCTTCTGAGGACAAGACGGTAATTTTGTGGAATTTAGAGCAGTCTGTAGAGCTAGATCAGGTGGTGGCGGCGGGTTGCGATTGGGTGCGAGATTATCTGCGGACAAATGCGGAGGTGGTGGAGGGGGATAGACATTTGTGCGATCGATCTCCCCAATAGATATCAACGACATGAAGCTGGACGAACTTTGGGGTTAGAGGGTAATATTCGTTTCCTGATTTTTTAATGAAGTTATAAGGGCGATCGCATTAAATTTTAAGACATTCCAACAAATCCTAGAGAGTTGCCAAGGAGAACTGTTGGGCGATGCCCATGTTTTTGCACGAATAGAATTGCTACCCTTGGTAGTCAACAGGCATTTGGCAAAAGTCTATGCTTGAATTAGAACCGGACTCATACCGCAGGGCAACTGCCAATGGTGTATGTTTCTGGAGCTTTGTTTATACTGGTCCAGAATGTGAGACACAGCCTTGTGAATTTCCTTCATACCGTTTTTCACACTCTCACCCTCTACTTCATAAGGAGCAATTCTTGCCATGAAGTAAGCTCCGCTCTGATTTCGGGGAGTACCTAATGATAAATTCCGCATAATTCGCAATTCAACAGAACAGCTAAAATTCAATCCCTGTTCGGGGACAATATATTCAAAACGCTTTTTGACCAGATAGGGCTGTAGGATAAAACCTTCTGGTACTGAATAGTTATCTTGGACTTTGACTATTGACTGATTTGCACCCCCATGACCATCCACTGATTTTTGGAAATATACTCCAGAGGGAACGTCACCTTGTTGAATAGTTTCTACATAATGCTGGCGAGCCGTTGGCAAATTTTTTAGGACTCCTAAATCTCGTTTATCAAAAATGTTCTGCCAAGCTGGATGCCAGATCCAATTTAAGCTTGAGTCTGAAAAGAAATCTAAAATTTCTTGGATTCTATCAGGTTGGTTTTGTAGCGTACTTAGAACCTCTCTGATTTCATCAGGCACCAGCCGACAGATGATATTAACGATTTTTACAGTCTTTAACAACCTACCTGCGCCATCATGGATGTCAGCTAGCCAGTTGTTTCCCTGACGATAAATCTCGTAAATCGACACTAGATGAGAACTAGATCCAGATACTAAGTCTGACATGGCTTGTAGATCTATTTTACTAGCTTGTCTGACCGGATCGACATCAACGATAAAAATCTCAGGGGTTTGGCTTAGCCGATTAATAGCTTCTAAGCCTTTTTCTGGCTCAAAAAGTTTATCCAATAACTCTTCTGGATGCTCCCCTAGTGCTGTTCTTGTCGCCTGTAAAATTAGACGTATCCAACCTAGATAAGTAATCCCACCTTGCACCTCAGTAGCTTTTATAATTAAGCTATTCTGGCAATTGTCGCTGACGAGTACATCATACGCTATAGGAATTCCTAAGCCTGATTGAAGATGTTTAACTAATTGGGAGTTGATAGTCTTTAGGTTCAGATGTTGTCCCACAACGCTATTAAATCTCTCAGTTATCCGCTCGTTAAGGGCATCAACATCAGTTGCCAAGGCTAGTATGTAATCTTCAACTTCCTGAGAAGCTTGGTACAGTTGGTCAGCAAGTTCCGCAGAAATGATGAGCGGAAAGCCATACTGAAATGGTTGATTTTGGCAAATAAAATTAAGATTTAGCTGATTTAGAGTTTGCCAGTAAATCTTTGCCTGCTCAGTGGTGAATTGTGCAATCTCAATCATAGTTCCCACTCTTTTGATAGCTTTTCAAGATATTTGGATAATATCAGCGATTCTGCGAGATCCGGCCAAGTAGATATATTTCTCCTACTTTTTCTACTTTTCCGATTAATTGGGTGTGAGGGGAAGGGGGTGCAATCGCTCATAGCAGTAGATCGCCCCAACAGAGGTTAAACGACTGCTGACGCGAGTATCTGTAATTCGTCCGAAGTGCCTATCGGAATCAACCTGAGATTCTAGTTGGGGGATTAATTGACCAATTTAGTATATTGACAAAAGTAACTAATTATGAATTTTTGGGCTTGTCCCAATATAACTTTACACAAACATACCAACTTTATCTATTTCTCGTTGCTCTAAAAAACTGGATAATACTTAGTTGAGGGATAAACTTTTCACTGTTCAGTGTCTTTAACCCAAATAATTCAAATGAGTATTATGCAGAATAGCCCTTTATTTATTGAGCCTTCAAGTTTCCATGCAGAACGGGTGATCAACTTTTATCCAGGTCCCGGTGCTTTACCTCTACCTGTACTTAAACGAGTTCATGCAGAACTATTTAATTTTAATGGTACAGGAATGAGTGTGATGGAGTTGAGTCATCGCAGTGAAGAAATACAGGATATTATTGATGATAGTGTTGAACGCATTAAGCGATTAATGGGACTGAGTAATCAATTTGAAGTCATTTTTATGCAAGGGGGTAGCTCTCTGCAATTTCTGATGCTTCCTATGAATTTTTCTCATCCAGGTGATGAAATTGATTATGTTGATACTGGATACTGGGCTAATAAAGCCATTCAAGCTGCACAAAGTTTAGATAGAGAGCTAAAAATTATTGCTTCATCATCCGATCGCAATCACACATATATTCCTGATTTAACCAAGATCTACCAAGATGCTCATCCTCAAGCTAAGTTTTTACATATTTGTAGCAATAACACGGTGGTTGGTACTCAATTTCATAACTTTCCTAAACTTCCAATCCCGATCGCTGTTGATATGACTTCTGACTTTATGAGCAAAGTAATTGATACTGATAATTTGAGTTTTATTTATGCTCATGCTCAAAAAAATATTGGAATAGCAGGGGCTACAATCATTCTGATTCGGAAAGAAATGTTAAATAAAATGACGGATAATTTACCTGAATTTTTAGACTACCGTACTCATATTAAACGAAAATCTAACTACCACACTCCTCCCTGTTTTTCAATTTATATAACCTGGCATATTTTGCGTTGGATTGAAGAAGAGCTGGGTGGAATCACACAATTGGAAAATATCAACAATGACAAAGCAAATTTACTTTATGATTTTCTTGACTCAACTCCTTTCTTTCATTGTTCTATAGACAAAGATTTTCGTTCTAAAATGAACATTGTTTTTACACTTCCTAATGAAAATCTAGAAAAACAATTTATTCAGGAAACTACTGAAGCAGGTATGATTGGGATAGCTGGACATCGAACTAAGGGAGGGTGTCGTGTGAGTATTTATAATGGTGTTACCAAGGATGCTGTGAAAACTCTGATTGAATTCATGGATAAATTTGCTAAACAACACAAATGCAAAGATAGTATTTAACAATAGTAATGAGATCAAATTTCTCTTCAATCATCTTTCAAAAAATTTCTGATATTTTGGGCAACTCTTTTCACCAAACGATTACGTGCTTCAATACTGGCCCAAGCAATGTGAGGAGTAATCAACAATTTTTCTTTGTTGTTAATAGCCAATAATGGGTTATCGCTTTTGAGCGGCTCTACTGACAGTACATCTAAACCTGCACCCGCTAATCTATTCTCATTTAATGCTTTTACAAGAGCCGCTTCATTCACAATATTTCCCCTGGCGACATTGATCAGATAGGCTGATGATTTCATCATCTTTAGCCGATCATAATTCAACAGGTTCATGGTTTTTTCATTGAGTGAAGCATGAATAGATATAATATCCGAAGTTAGCAACAATTCAGATAAACTTAGTTTTTGATAATCTACATTATTATTTAGCCCTGAAGTAGAAAAATAAACTACCTCACAACCAAATGCTTTCGCAATTGTTGCCACTTGCTTACCTATATTTCCTAAGCCAATTACGCCCCATCTTTTACCAGATAATTCCCAAAAAGTACGATCTAAGTGTGTATGAATAGGACTCTGAATATAACTACCAGATTTCACATACGAATTATAATATTCCAAATTCTCTAACAACCAAAATAGCATGGCAAAAGTATGTTGAGCAACAATTTCTGTGCAATAATCCGCTACATTTATTACAGATATACCTCTTTCTTTGGTATACTGTAAATCTATATTGTTCATTCCGGTATTAGCCAAACAAATCAACCTTAGTTTTGGACACTTTTCTAATAATGGTTGATCTAAAATTACTTTCTTGGTAATCACAATATCCGCATCTTTTATGCGCTCATATCTTTGGTCTGAATTGGTAGTTAAGTATACTTCAAAATTTCCAAGTGTTGCCAATTCGGTATGACTAATATCTAAACCCATCGTTAACCAATCCAAAAAAACTATATTCATTTCAAATATTCCTTGAAGATTCAGTATTGCTCTCCCTAAGAAAAAAGTCGCCGGAAGCATCTCACTTTTTGATTAAGTAGAAATATTTAGGGCAAGATCACCCTTCAAGTAAGCATACCTTCTTTTTTACCACATTCTCAGCTCGAATGTGTAACTCTTGATATTATGAAGACTTATTGCTTAGAGTCTTTCAGGCTGATTAGTTGATAAGAAGTGTATAAATTTTGAAAAATTATATAAAACATGGGTCCTAGTGCTACTATTGGACTTAAAAATGACAGCGTTAGCCACATAGTGAACGTAGCATTTTTTTGACCTAGTGATTGGCTAGCTTCTAAAGCAAATTGATTTCCTCCTATAATTCTACCTGCTCCAAAGTTAATTGTGCAAATTACTAGGGAGATAGTCGCTATCACCGCAATCACTTGCGGGGAGCTAGTTGATTCATATATAGCGATTCTCAGATAAAAGAGGTATACAGGAACCCTGTATTGTCAAGCTTTCCAGGTCAAAATTCGTACCTCACCTTTTTAAGAAAGGCTATATAGCCTTTCTCGAAAAAGATGAGGTACAATAACAGCAGTGTGTAAACCAGTTAAAAATATTTGACGATGTAACTTGCCCGAACGCAAAC